>JAJYOS010000004.1 GCA_021796055.1 Bacteroidota bacterium | reverse complement strand
CGTTGCTCATTTGTTTCGGCAGATATTTCTGGATAATTTCAAGCTCCGCGCGTTCTTTGTCCGCAAGATCCCTCCTCCCGGCCTTATCGAATTCTTCGATCGCCTCTTTTCTCATCTTGGCGGAGCTGAGTAGGACCTGCATCTCATCTTCTTCCGTCATCCCTTCCGGGGTGACTCGTTTTTCCACTTCTTTCTCAAGGAGCTTTGCTTTTACCATCCTCAAGGTTTCAAGACGCTGGGTTTCCTTTTTCAGCATCGCGTTCTTAATATCGTTGTTAATTGTCTCTTTCAGACTCATTACACTCTTCCCGGAAATTTTAATACAGTATCGTTAATTGAATGCCCCGCGCCGCAAACAAAAATCGCGGCGTCGACTATCTCGTCCATTCCAACCCAATTGGCCCGATCTGAGCCCGCCATCCACTTCCTGTTGTTTTCCGTGTCGATGGTCGAGGGGGCGATGGTGAAAACTGAGATCCCGGCATCCTTATATTCTTCTGCCGCGGCCTTCGAAAGCGCGAGCACCGCGGACTTCGACGCCGCATAAACGGAATTACCCGCGCCTGTTCCAAACACCTGCATAGATACGAAGTTCACTATCCTTCCGAATTTTTCTTTAACCATCACCGGAATAACCGCCGACATTATGTTGAAAGTGGGAACAAGATCTATCGAGAGCATCTTATCGAGGTCGGCGCCAGAATGCTCGTGAAGTTTTTTGCCGCCCACCCAGCCGCCGAGCGAGTTCAAAAGGAAATCGATTCCGCCGAATCTATCACGAACCGACATAACGGCACGTTTCGCCTGCGAAGCGTCTCCAAGATCCGCTTGAACCGACTCGTAGGCATCTGAGTGATCCGCGAACTCCTTATCGAGCTCCGATTTTCGCGCGGAATTCCTGTAAATAAAGGAGACGTTCGCTCCCGCTCGGAGAAATCCTTTCGCGAGTTCTTTGCCGACGGATCCCCCGGTGACAAGTGCGACCTTACCGGCTAGGTTGACCATAAGCAGAATTTATTTTCAGGCCGGTTAAAAAGCAATTTGGCAACAGGGGCGGCCAATTAGCTTCAAGCCCAAGGACCGCCGCCGGTAATGTCACCGCCCTCAACAAAAGACGACATCCAGCCAAACAATTGTTATTAGCTTTCAGTTTAGTAAATTTAGAATACAAACAAACATCCGAGTAGTATTCAATCGCACCATTGAGTAGTAAATTTCAAATCAAGGGCAACGCTTACGTTTGGCAAACGCCAACCCTATTTGCCAAACACTTCCGCGGAATTCCTGGAGATACAATCTCAACAGCATACAAAACAAACAATGGAAGGGTAAAGCATGAACACAAGTCGTGCAGCACTACTACTCATGATGGTGAGCTTCCTCCTTATTTTACCAACGAAAGGCTCTCAAATCATGGCGCAGAATAAGTCAACCGGCAGCTCGATTCCGCCGCTTGATCCGGCAAACATCGACACATCGGTCAACCCGTCGACGAATTTCTACGAATACGCCAACGGCGGATGGCTGAAAAAGAATCCTATTCCTGCGGCGTACAGCCGCTGGGGAAGCTTCTCAGAACTTTACGACCGCAATCTCGATATGCTTCATTCGATAGCCGAAAAATCGGCAGCGGAGAAGGACGCAGCGAAGGGAAGCGATACGCAGCTCGTAGGTAATTTTTATTTCAGCGGTATGGACACGTCGGCAATAGACCGAGACGGCCTCAAACCACTCGAGCCGTACATCCAAGAGATCGACGCGATTAGGAACAAAACCGACCTTCAAGGCGTCGTTGAAACACTTCAGCGCAAAGGCGTAAACATCCTATTCTATTTCACTTCCCAGCAGGACCTGAAGAATAGCGAAATGATGATAGCGACAATTTTCCAGGGAGGGCTGAGCTTGCCCGATCGCGATTATTACACAAAGACCGACAAGCAATCAAAAGAGATCCTTGGCGAATACGATACTTATCTGAAGAAGATGTTCTCTCTGCTGGGCGAGAACAAACAGACCGCATCCCAAAACGCGGCGGTTGTCTTGAGGATGGAGACTCGCCTCGCTAAGGCGTCGATGACACGCGTTGAAATGCGGGATCCGAAAGCTACCTACAACATGATGGCAGTAACGAAGCTCGGATCGCTTACCCCGGGGTTCTCCTGGCAATCCTACCTTAGGTATTTCGACCTGGCGGGCGTGAAGAGCGTCAATGTCGCCCAGCCAAAGTTCGTTAAGGAAGTCGGAAGGATGCTCAAGTCGGTGTCGCTCAAAGACTGGAAAGTCTATCTCAAATGGCACCTGATAAATTCATTGGCGCCTTATCTGAGCAGGAACTTCGTAGACGAGCATTTCCACTTTTACGGTACCGTGCTGACGGGAGCGAAAGAGTTGCAACCGAGATGGAAGAGGGTGCTTCAGAGGGTCGATCAGCAGGTTGGATTCGCGCTCGGCAGGCTGTACGTCGCCGATCATTTTCCACCTCAGGCGAAGGCGCGCGCAGAAGAAATGGTTCACAACCTCGAAGCGGCGTTTGCTCAAAGGATCAGAAGCCTCGATTGGATGAGCGAAAAGACGAAGAAGCAGGCGCTGATGAAACTTAAGGCAATTGTGAACAAGATCGGCTATCCCGACAAATGGAAAAGCTATAAGGGTCTGGATATTGATCGAGGTGCTTACGTTTTGAACGTGATGCGGGCGAATGAGTTCAACTTCGACTACGAGATAAACAAGGTGGGAAAGAAAGTCGACCGCACAGAATGGCAAATGACGCCCCCCACTGTCAACGCATACTATGATCCTTCCATGAATGAAATCGTCTTCCCCGCTGGCATACTTCAGCCGCCTTTCTTTAACCCCGATGCCGATGATGCGGTTAACTACGGCGGCATGGGCGCCGTCATAGGTCACGAAATGACGCACGGCTTCGACGACCAGGGAAGCCAGTTCGACGCGGAGGGAAACCTGAAGAACTGGTGGACCAAGAAGGATGCGGCAAACTTCAAGGAAAAGGCCGAAGTACTTGTGAAGCAATTTGATTCATACACGGTTCTCGATTCGCTTCATGTCAACGGTCAACTTACTGAGGGGGAGAACATCGCCGATCTCGGCGGTATCTCAATCGCATTCCAGGCCTTCGAGAATTCTTTCAAAGGAAAGCCTCGCCCAGGGAAGATTGACGGTTTCACACCAGAACAGCGTTTCTTCCTAGCTTGGGCACAAATGTGGCGCGAGAATGACAGACCGCAGGCCCTGCGACAACGACTGATAGTCGACCCGCACTCGCCTAACGAGTTCAGGTGCAACGGCCCCCTGTCCGACTTCCCTCCGTTCTATGTGGCTTTCGGCATTAAACCGGGAGACCCCATGTACAGAGCTGACAGAGTCAGGGCAAAGATCTGGTAAGAATCCAGCATGTGACCGTCACCAGCTTTGCTTTCAGCGAAGCTGGTGACGGTTGCGGCTGCGTTGCCTTATCTTATCACTTCTCCAACGATGAACGCTTTCTCGCGCATCGCCTTGAGAAAACTCAACAAGGCATCGGCTTCATTTGCCGGAACTATTAATATCAAACCTACTCCCATGTTCAAAGCTCTCCTTGCATCGCCGTCCGGGACTCTGCCAATCTTCTGAATCATCCGAAATAACGGCGGTACTTCCCAATTTTCCCAGAACACTTCGAACTTCATCGGTTCGCGAATTACTCTGACAGTGTTTCCCTCTATCCCGCCTCCGGTGACGTGGACCATACCGCGAACGGTGAACTTCTTACGGACTGACTGCATGACCTTCAAGTACGACCGGTGAGTTCTTAGCAAAGCTTGGCCGGCTGTGGTGCCCAGCTCCTCTACGTAACTATCCACACGGTACTCAGACAAGAGAGTTTTCCTCGCCAACGAGTAACCATTCGTGTGCAACCCTGTCGAGGCGACGCCGATGAGGACATCACCTTTCCTGACCTTCTTGCCGTCAATAACGCTTTTCTTGTCGACAACGCCCACTATCGTCCCTGCAAGATCGTAGTCCCTGTCGGCATAGACTCCCGGCATCTCGGCAGTCTCGCCGCCTATCAACGCAAGTCCATTTTCATTGCAGGCCTTCGAAAGTCCTTTCACCACTTTTGCGGCAACACTCGCGTTCAATCTCCCGCACGCGTAGTAATCCAAGAAGAAAAGCGGCACGGCACCGCCGACGCCGATGTCATTGACGCAGTGATTGACAAGGTCCTGACCGATCGTATCATGCTTGTCCATCTCTATCGCTATCTTCACTTTTGTTCCGACACCGTCGACGCTTGAGACCAGGACGGGATTTCTGTACCCGGGAAACTTCGCGTCGTAGAATCCGCCAAAGAAGCCTATCTCGGACAAGACATTCTTATTAAAGGTTTGCTTCGCTAGCGGCTTTATCTTCCTGACAAGTTTCTCCGCTTCGTCTATGTTTACACCACTTTGTTTGTACGTTATCATTAAGAAATGCTCCGTTAAGAATTTATCAGGCGAGGCTCAGCAGGCCGTCCGCGGCGACAAACTTCATCGCGTCGACCACATTCTTCGTCGCCACGTCATCGCGTACCACGACCCTTCCGATGCCTGTCGGCAAGACGAATCGCACCTTGCCAGCTTTCACTTTCTTGTCGTATGTGAGTTTTCCAAGCACGTCGTCAAGAGGCACTTTGTCGTTTCGTTGCGCCGCGATCTGACGCACAATGCCGAGTATCCGTTCAAAACTAGACGGACGGAGAAGTTTCATATGCATTGCGATATGAGACTCGGCGACGAGCCCAACAAGCACGGCTTCACCGTGCTTGAACTTGGAGTAGTTAGTAGCGGCCTCGACTGCATGGCCGATGGTATGTCCAAGATTGAGATGCGCCCTCACGCCGGCTTCTTTGGCATCCTTCTCCACGTAGCGTTTCTTGGTTTCAACAGACATCCTTACGATTCGCTGGAGGAGCTTCTTGTCCTTGTTCAGCAAGCGGACGTAATTTTTTTCGAGAAAATCGAAGAACAGATCTCCGTTGAGAACAGCATACTTAACTATTTCCCCAAGCCCGCAGATAAGCTCCTCTTTAGGAAGTGTTTCGAGAAAACTTGTATTCATTATGATCGTGTCCGGCTGATGAAAGGCGCCGATCATGTTCTTTCCAACGGCGTGATTCACCCCGACTTTCCCGCCTACTGAACTATCGACCATGGCCAAAAGCGTTGTCGGGACTTGGACGTAGTTGATTCCTCTCTGAAAAACTGCGGCAACGAAACCCGCGAGGTCACCCGTTATCCCGCCACCAATCGCAAAGAGTACCGAGTCCCTTCGGATATCTCTCTCCAGAAAGTAAGTAAGGAGTTCCTCGACTTTTTTCAGACTCTTGTTCTCTTCATTCGCGTAAAAATCGGCGACAACGGTCCCGTTCACGCCCTTAATCCCTTCCGCAAGATTTTTGTAAATAGACGCAAATCTGGAATCAATTACGACCGCTGCCTTCTGGGCCGAACGCAACTCCGCAAATAGCGGCGAGTCGGAATCTCCGATTAGAACCGGTATTCTGGATGAATTAACCCGGTAGCTCAAAGGTTTCATTCAATACTTCCCTTCAGTTTCGAGGCAATTTCCTCAACACACTCTGTGACAGTCATTTCAGTAGCATTGACGACAAAATCAGCATTAAGATAGTACTTCTCTCGATCGGACAGTAGAGACTCGACGCGCGCTGCGAGATCGACGCCACTCAGCACTTCGCCACCAGGGCCTAGGAGCATCGGCCTCTCCTGATTTCTTCCGACTCGTTCAAGAACCTTCTGTGGGCTCACCTGAAGGTACACAAGCACGCCATAATCTCGGACGATGTTTCTGCATTTTTCGCTTGTGAGTGTACCACCACCGAGCGCCACCACAATCCTTCCACCACTTTCGGAAAGCTTTCTGAGGACTCTATTCTCTGACTCACGAAAATAAGCTTCCCCTTGAGTGCGGAAAATTTCCGGTACCGAAGCGCCCTCCGATTCTTCAATTATTTTGTCGAGATCTCTGAAATCATAATCGATCTTGCGAGCAAGCCGCGGGCCAATCGTACTTTTTCCGCTTCCCATGAACCCGGTGAGAAAGACGATATGTTTCAGCTCAGTCATAGTCCTCCACGGATTTTGAATATAACTGCCTGAGTCTAACTTGCAAAATCGCTTTGGGTGTGGATTGGACCACTTCAAATTCAAAATTGCCGACGCGAATCTTGCTGCCGACGCGAGGAACAGAGCCGTGGGACTTCACCAGTAGATAAGAGACCGTGCTGCCTGGCTCGTAATCAATGTCGAACGGTCCCAACTGTGCGCCAAGCTCATCGAGTCTCGCGCTTCCTTTTACGAGATAAGTCCCGTCTTGAAGGCGCGTCAGCTTAGCCCCTTCCCTCGGCATCTCGGCGCTCGTGCCGAAGATTTCCCTGACGACGTCAGATAGCGTGACAATACCCGAAAGCCCTCCGAATTCGTCGACCGCAACGGCGATGTGCCGCCTGTTGATTCTATAAGTCTCGATCAACTTTTCGAGAGATTGAGTCTCGGGCACGAACACAGGGGATTTCATAAGCGACCCTGCGGTAAACCTCTTTCGACCGGTTTTCCTCCTCACTATCGTTAGAAAATCCCTTGCATAGAGTATGCCGACAACATTCTCGTTTGAACCGGAGTAGACCGGCAACCTAGAATGCTCGCTCCTCCTGAACTTCTCGGCGACTTCATCGAATCCCGCCTTGTCGGATATCGAAATTATTTCCTCGCGACTGGTCATAGTATCCCTTACGGTTCGCTCGCCAAGGTACGAGATTTTCCTTAACAGCTCGGCTTCATTCTCTTCCATCACTCCGGTCGTCCCCGCAATTTTCGACAGCGTCTTCAATCTTCTATTGTCTATGGTTACTCCCAACCCTCGCCTTTTTGATGTGATACGAGAGAGAAAGGAATTGAGAGGATAAACTATCGGGCTTTCGACCACGAGCAAAATCAAAAGCAGAGGAAGACTGAGACTGAGAACAAGCTTAGCGTTGCGGAGGGCCACTATCTTGGGCACGGCATCCGCAAAAAATATCAAAAGCCCGGAGACGGTCACTACTTCAATCCCGACCGCAACTATCTTGCTTATTGAAATCAGAGAGGCAATGTAGACTGCCACAGATGCTCCAATGAGCGTAAACATGAATACGGAAACGGCATTGGATACGAGGATCGTCGAGAGAAGCAGCTGCGGCGATTTGAACAACCTTGCGGTTATCTTTCCCTTGGGCTTTTCGCCCGAACTCGTGATCGTGTACAGAGCCACTTCGGCCGCAGACAGAACAAAGGCCAGACCAAGGAGAAATATCATGACAAGAATACTTGTGAGCACGGTGAGTTAAAGATTGCAGATAAAAATGAAAATTTCCAGCATGATGGAGAGGAAAAAATCCGGCGTTAAGAGGAATGTCTGCAACATTTACGGAGCGAGTCGGCTAATCGCCCAGCTCCCATCAGATTGGAGAGTATACAGAATTCTGTCATGGAGCCTACTGGGCCTTCCCTGCCAGAATTCTATTTTGTTGGCCCTGACCTTCATTCCTCCCCAGTTCTCCGGTCTCGGCACAAGCTTACCCGAAAATCTCGCCTCCATTTCGCGGAACTTTCTCTCCAACTCCTCGCGCCCCGAAATGACTCCGCTTTGTTTAGACGCCCATGCGGCGATCTGACTTCCCCTTGGACGTGAAGCGAAATACCTATCGGACTCAGCTTCGCCAACAGTGGAAATTTGCCCTTCTACTCGGATCTGCCTGTCAAGCTCGAGCCAGAAAAAGACTAGTGCCACATTCGGGTTACCTGCAACTTCTCCTCCCTTTCGGCTCTCGTAATTGGTGTAGAACGTGAACTCGCCTTCGCTAATTGCCCGCAGAAGGACTATACGTGCCGATGGCTTTCCTTCCGCTGAGACAGTTGCCAACGTCATCGCATGAGGATCCGGCACACCTGCATTCAAGGCACCTTCCATCCACCTTTGAAATTGCCGGAGCGGATCGCGTTCAACATTCGATTCATTCAGCTCTTCACCAGAATAATCTCTTCTTAATTGTTCTATATCTTTGAGCGTGGATTTCATTTGGGTCTCCGTTACCCCTCAGAAGGCAATTGATTTTGCCGTCTCTGACTAAACCTGAATCTTTTCGTTCAATGCCTCTGCAAACTCATCAAATCTGTATCCTGATTTCGAAGCAAGCCGGTTTATTGCCGCTCCCCACTTCACGAGCTCTACCAATTGCGGTGCCGCCTTCTCGAGACCTAGATCATGATGAGCAGCCAAAAATTCGACACACGCGGTAAACACAAAATATGCGGCAAAATCATCGAATCTCTCTTTGTTGAACCACCAAACGCCCTCGTACTCATGCACAGAGAGAATATCGCGGACAGATTCCTTTTTCAAAGCCGCTAATAACAGCTCCCCCGCACGATCCTTGTCGGATCGCAACGGCCCACCGAAGGCGTCACATAAGACACACGCAAGGTTGAGCTCATACTCCGCAGTTCCACTTTCAACTCCGAGATCCAAGAAACACGCCTTAGTCTGACCGCCCAAGCGGAGCTCCGAAACCTCCTTGCACGCTCCGCCATTATGTAGCTCCGCTCCATCCGAAGTCAATATCCTTAAGAAGAAATAAAGGAACTCAACACGTAGTCCTATCAACGAGTTACCATGGTCAGGTCGCATTATTTTTCGTAGATGGCCAGCCGATTCACTCCCTTGTAGAAAAATCACAACACCGGCAAGCGCTCTGTAGAAATTGATGTCAAAATCTCCCGCCACCCTTCCCGCCGAATGACGGTACATGCTGACAGCGGTATCAAGACGCTGCACTTTTTCGCGGAAGGCTTTCGCCCTATCTCGCTTCAACTTGCCACCACTCATACCTTCGACTAGGTATCTGAGGCTTCCGCCATTCAAGGCCTCGTAAAATGCCGCGTGAACGTCACGGAGTTTCATAAGCCAAAGTTCTTCCTCGACGGAATTGACACCGCGCCCGTTTAGAGACCGGCATACCTCATCATAAGGCAATTCTTTTGTTGAGTAAACTTCCCTGAAATTGACGAAAACGTTGTATTTATAAGCCCCGAGCTCAACGAATAAGCCATCCCGCCTGATAGATCCGGTAGCTCTTATATACTCAACGCCGTTGATAACGTCGCGAAAAATAGTATAGCTAGTCTGCCTCTTAGAAAGCGACAAGCCATCGGCAAGATTCTTCTGAACCAGCTTTCCGGAAGAATCGCGGAACGCGACCGACATCTTTACCCATCCGGCAGTATGAGCATAGCGGTTATTGTAAACCACCAGGCTGCCTTCATTCCCAATTCGATTACTGTAGGCAAAGACATCTTCGTTCACCTGGCCGTCTCCAACAAAAAAGTCATACAGAAGAAAATTGTCGACCTCGCTGAAGTATTGCCTCATTCTCAGTAATGGAAAAATTTCTCGATCGTGTCTCGCGACGAGATTCTCGTCCTCACTCTCGTCACGGTAAGCTCGCTTAAATTCCATCCCGTATTTTTCGGTCAGCCCCTCAACCTGACCGTGCCCAAACATCGGAAGCCCCGGCATGGTTGCCATCAGAACGCATACGCCGAAATACTTGTCATCCTTTCCGAACTGGGCGATCGCTGTCTCTTCGTCCGGATTGTTCACGAAATTAACGAACCGTTTCAATATCTGCGGATTATACTCAAGCACATTCTTGACAACCTGGCGGTAGCCGGCATTATCTTCACGCTTAAGCATATTCATGAAGGCGCTGTTATAAACCCTGTGCATTCCAAGGGTCCGAACGAAATAGCCTTCCATGAGCCAGAACGCCTCCGCCAGGAGAAGTGTATCGGGCGCTTCCTGCTGAACCCTGTCGACAACTTCTCTCCAGAATTCAACAGGTATGGCTGCGTCGAATTCATCCTTAGTCATTGAAAAATTGGACCGTGAAGGTATAGCGCCGCCGGTGCCAGGCTCAGGAAACCAGAGACGCTGATAATGCTTCTTGCTTAATACCATCGCGGCGTCAAACCTGATTATCGGAAACATCCTGGCCACGTGAAGGATTGCCTGAATAACGGCCTCCCGCACTTCGGGTTTTGTGAAATCGAGCTGTGCTGTGTCGTTCCAAGGCATGTGCGTGCCGTCGTTACCATGGTAAATATATTTCACGTCGCCGGTCCACCTGTCAAGCCTCTTGAAAACCACGGCAGCGTCACTCTTACTCCAGTAACCATCTTCCAGGAAGATCCCAACCCGATCGTCTCCACTCAGATCAGGTCCGTTGAACGCGTAGTTCGGATACGGCTGGTAATCGGCAGAGAGGAACCAGTCAGGATGGTCAACCACCCAGCTTGAATCTATACCCATGTGGTTCGGCACCATGTCGCTCGCCAACCGAATTCCAAAGCGCCACGCTCTGTCCTTAAGGTTGCGGTAAGCGTGATCACCTCCCAATTCCGCTGCTATGTCATAAGAGGCCAGCGAGTAAGCGGATGCGATCGCGTCCGAATTGCCGTTGAGATGCTTGATTTTACGGGAGGCTTCACTGCGTTTCCAAATGCCAATGAGCCAGAGGCCGGTGAAGCCTCGACGCAACAGTATATCGAGTTCCTCATCCGGAATGAGGTCGAGTCTGTCGATCTGGCGACGGTATTTTTTGCTGAGCTGATCGAGCCAGACGAAAGCATTCTTCGCGATTAGAACCAGTCGCGGCATCCAGCTCAAATCGGCGGTGAAGTTCTCAGCTTCGTACTCGGCACCCGTGCCCCGGAACCTCAGCACAGGCTCGGCTCCCCTTTCGCCAAAACTTTCAAAGCCCGGACGGCGGACATTGGGAATCTTTGCTTTGTCTGCCTGTGCCTGCGCGAGCATCATGAAGTATTTGCCTTCCTCCTTCACGAAGTCGATCGCGCGAAGGATTCTAGACAGGAACGGCGAATCTTTCAAAATGTCCCCCCAGTTTTCAGCGATGAACTGGAGCTGTCCGGTTATCGAATCCGGGCTCGCCTCAATGGGAGCGAGGAGCATTTTTATCAGAGGTGAATCGGCGGGTCCGTAACCGGGCTGCATACTGAAAAATGCGTCGCTCTCGGAAAGCGTTATTCTGTAATCGCTCTTCTTATCGAGCACCGAGTCATCGAGCAGATCCGCAATCGCGTCGAAAGCAGGATTTCGGTTCTGAAGCCAGAGCAAAATGAGCTCTTCAAATACGAGCTGCTTCCCGTTCAGACCTAAGTGGTTTGCCGTCATGAAGGCCTGCGCATCTATCTCGTTCCGATAAACCGGTGTCGGCGGGAATTGGTCAAGGAATGCGTGCTGCAGTTCCGAAAGTTTCTTCTTCCCTATACGTGCAGACAGCCATTCGTCAAGTTTATCGAACACGTGCGGGTTGACGTCCTTCTCATAACTCGCTATGATGAAATGAAGCACTTCATGGAAGAGCCCCATTGCATTTATTTCGCTTGCTGTCACCGTGGTGCCCACGGCGCGGCGGCGCATGGTTTTGTCGGCGGCTTCCTTCTTCCGTTTTTCGTTTAGTTGGGTGGCGAAGCGCTGGGCCGCCCGCGGGTTTACAAAGATGACGTCTCCGGTGATTGAAAAAAGAGTTTCATCGAACCGAAATTGCTCCCGTGCCTTCCTTGATATATGGAATTCTCGCGAGGCTTGCTTCCAGGACATTTGCTTGTGCGATCTCATATGATGGTTTTGTTCATTCTGAATCTATTCAAATACTGAAATAAATGCTAACTGTGACGCGCTTGTAATCTTGTCCATGTACCACTTGATGATGTCCGACTGATTGCGGTCTAATGTGACACGGAACAATTCGTCCTCTACTTTCTTGACTTTTAAAGTACCCTTGTCTAATTTCATTCGAATTTTAATCTTAATCTTGAGGAGGGAAATCCTTATGAAACGATCACTGCATGGGGCATCATTTGTGTTTGTAGCTTTACTATTCGCAGCTAACCTCCTGCTTTCCGGATGCGGGTCGAGCGTCGAAACATCAAAGGCCAGCGCGGATTCATTGAACTTCGAGAACCAGAAGTTGCAGACCGATAACATGCAACTTCGAAAATCCGTGACACAACTTGAGCAGGATAAGAAAGCGTTGAACGCCAAGGTCGCCGACCTTACCTCGAGACTCGGACAAAGCAGCCAGCAATGGCAGGACCTTCAGGATCTTCAGGCTCGCGTGAACCAGCTTGATTCGGAACTCACTGTTCAGAAGCAAATCAACCGAGATCTTAGCGCGAGGAATGCCGATGCGGAACGAGCTTCACTCGGAAACGGGATCGGACCGATCTCAACTCAGGCGGAATTCATGCAGTATTACAATCAGGGATTAGATCTCTTCAAGACCCGGAAGTACAACGAAGCTCTGGCAATATTCAGCGGCCTAAGCAACAGCAAAGTACTGCCGAACATGACGAGCAACGCTGTGTACTGGATGGGGGAATGCTATTACGCCCAGCAGAAATACACCGACGCGGCAAACGCCTTCAAGTCTGTTTTGTCTTTTGGCCACAGTTATAAGACCGGCGCGGCTTATCTCATGCTTGGAATGTCGTACGTCCATATGGGCAACAAGCCTGAGGCGAGAACAATTTGGGAAGAGCTTATCAGCAAAGACCCGAAATCCCAGTACGCTGCGAGAGCCAAGGAGTTCATTAGCCAACTATAAAGGCCTGCTTCTCCGAATTGCTTAACCGCTGTCCGGTCAGAGACCGGCAGCGGTTTTTATTTTGCTCAGGATCTCCTCGCCGTTCCCTATACCGCCTGTATCGATTTTGAAGAAACCGTCCTGATTCTTCATCGCGTAATTCAGTAGGATCCTAAGAGGGACAAAATCGCTTGTGATACTTTCCGATTTATTTTTCAGGAATTCAAGCGCCGGGTCCAACTCGTTCCCTCCGCTCTTTACCGGCCCAAACACCAGTCCCCTGCTCACCCTATACAATTCAATGGTCCCTTCATTAGTCCAGCCGCAAATGAAGTTCGCCTTCCCTATCGGGCCATTTAGGAGTCTCAGTTTAGAGGACATTCGCTCGATAATCTCGATCTGGTCGCGGGCAACGGCAGCATCTTCGAATTCAAGTTTCTTCGACAACTCGTCGAGTCTGAAACGCAACTCTGCGATAAGCTTCTCAAAGGAGCCGCTCAGGAATTCCTCGGCGGCTTCGACTTCCAAGTTATAAGTCTCGGCGGTTACATCTCCCTTGCAAGGCGCGGCGCATCTGTCGATGTAGAAATAAAGACACGGATCAAAGGGCTCGACAAAATCATTCTCGCACTTCACGAGCTTGAAGTACTTGTCTGCCGCGTAAAGCACCTGCTCTGCTACGAACGAGCTTTCGAACGGACCGTAGTATCTACCGTCTTCAGCCAGCTCATAGACAAGGTCGAGCCTTTCAAATCTTCTCTCGGTAGATAACTTGATAAATGGAAATCGCCTCGGGTTGACAAGTTGAGAGTTGAAGCGCGGTCGATGTCGCCTTATGAGCTGGACCTCCCTCATGAAGGCGCTTAATTCTGACGAAGTTTGTTCCCACTCAAGCCTCCTGGCCGTGCTGAGCATTTTGCGAACCTTCGCCGCGTCTCTCGCGTTCTCAGTCAGGTAGGAAGCCATCCTGAGCTTCAGGTTCTTGGCTTTGCCGACGTAAACGATCTCGTCGTCGGAATCGTGAACCAGATAGACTCCCGGAGCATTCGGGACCGCTTTCATGGCCGACTTGAACACGTTCTGGTTCTGATGCCTGTCGATCCGTTGCGGGATGTTCTGAAAATTGAGCAGCTCTTCAAGACTAACCACCTCATGCCGCTCTCTCACAAACTCAAGTAGTTCAATGAGAAGATGAGCCGTCGCCCTTGCGTCACCGTACGCGCGATGCCGCCCGCTGATTTTTATCCCGAGGTGATGACAAACCTGATCGAGCGCTTTCCTGGGAAGCTGAGGAAAGACCCGTGAGCTGAGCTTCCGGGTGCAAAGATGCGGTATATCCAGTCCGAACCCAGCCTTGTTCATTTCGCTGCGGACAAAAGAGTAGTCAAACTGAGCGTTGTGAGCGACGAAGATCGAGCCTTCCAGAAACCTGCTGATCGGTAGCGCAATGTCCTTGAACTGTGGCGCACCATAGACCATGTCGTTGCTTATGCCCGTCATGTTCCGAATGAAATTCGGAATGTGTCGACCGGGATTCACCAGCGTCGAATATTCGTCGATTATCTTTCCGCGATGCACCTTGTAGGCGGCAAACTCGATTATCCTTTCGTCAGCCGCCATAGTGCCGGTAGTTTCAACGTCGACAACCGAAAAGACAGCATCATTGAAGTCATCTTCAAGCACGGATAACGTTTCCGACATCATGCGGAAATTTGCTTCCTCTGCTCAATGAGTTCGCGAACCCCGACAGCTAATCGCGCCGCTATCTCTTCGACAACGGTGTCGGGGACGCCGTCGTAATGTTTCGACTTTATTCTCATATCACACATCTCATTGACATAATCTATAACGATGAACTGCCTGTCTTCTGACAACGCGATTTCCGTCGAAAAGAATTCCAACTTGCAGACGTCGTGTATCCTCCGAACTATTTTGTCGACCTCACTCAAAGCAAATCGCGATATTTCATCCTCAGTCGCTTCATAGTAAAGATGAGTTTGATCGTCCCACCAGCAGATGAGAACTTTTCCGAAAACATAGAATGGCCTGAACCACGCGCGGCGCCCGTTCGTCTGAATCGGCTCGACCTTTTTCTGCAACAAATATTTGTCGTCTTTGTTATGCTGCCTCGTTTCGATGACCTCCTGAAGACCTTCCGCACCGGTGACGACCCCTATACCGCCCCCGGTAGTATTTGCCGGTTTGATAATGAACGGTCGGCCCAGGCGCGCCAATTCTCCGATACTCAGCTTGACTTCCCTCTGAGTGCTATACGGCGAAATGATTATAGTGTACGGGACATAGATGCCGGCGGTTATAAACTCAAGATGCATGGATGCTTTGTCAGAGGCGTGCCGGATCTCGACGGGATCGTTCACTATGCGTGTCCCCCTCCGCCTTAGCATTGTAACGAGAGCCTCCGCAGTTTCATCGACATCGGACGCACGGTCGAGAACACAACGGAAGTTGAGCTCCCTTTCCTTCACCTTATCGAGAGTGCCTTTGAGTTCGCCCGCATGGAAGACTCTGTGCGTAATGTTCATTGCCGACAACTTGTTCGACAATATCGATACGAAATCATCGTCGTATTCCCACTCGTAAATTACCGCGCAATCAATAGTTTCCATATCAGCATAATTTAAGAATCTTTCTACTCAGTTGGCTAAGGATGCCATCGCGCCACTGGGACTCGAAACGCGCCATGGGTTGATTCATTTTGTGCCCCACATGCCGTGGAGAGTGCGATGTTTTGGATTGAAATTGGAGCGGATCAGGGATAAATTTGGGATTCGGATGAAAAGAATACCAGGCGAAAATCCAAAGAACGCTTTGGACAACATAGTGATTCGAGGTGCCAGACAGCACAATCTCAAATCCATTGATCTCGATCTTCCCCGGGAGAAATTCATAGTAATAACTGGACTGAGCGGAAGCGGCAAATCGTCGCTCGCATTCGACACGATATATGCCGAAGGTCAGAGGCGCTACCTGGAAACTATGATGGCATACGCCCGCCAATTCTTACAAATCCTCGAACGTCCCGACGTGGATTTGATCGAGGGTCTCAGTCCATCAGTGGCTATCGATCAGAAGACAATCAGCACCAATCCTCATTCGACAGTCGGAACAGTGACGGAGATTTACGATTACGTCCGTTTACTCTTTGCGAAAGTCGGCACGCAATTTTGCGTCAACTGCAACATTCCGGTGCAGCAGCAGACTCCCGATCAGATTCATCAGACTATCTTAAGCAATTTTGCCAATCGCAATATCTTGCTCCTCGCCCCTCTGGTGATTGGACGGAAGGGACATTACAGAGAACTGTTTCGAGAACTCATGGCGGAAGGTTTCGTGCAGGCAAGAGTGGATGGCGTCCTGAAGGATCTTCAGGAAGGGATGGAAGTTTCCCGGTACGGAACGCACAACATCGAACTTGTGGTCGACAAATTGAAGATTCAGGCTAAGTCATCGTCGCGGCTCCGCGAGTCTTTAAAGATCGGATTAGAACGAGGCTCCGGCACAGTTATCGTTCATGAGAACGAAGCAAAAAAGGACACATTCTTCAGCCGTTTAAAGTCGTGTCCGAAATGCGGGACGAGTTATCCAGACCTCGCGCCGAACTCGTTCTCCTTCAATTCAAAATTCGGCATGTGTCGCACTTGCGGCGGGACCGGACTGAGCCGCGACATCAATCCAGAGGCAATTGTTGTCGATCCCAAATTGTCGATAACCGAAGGAGCCCTCCTCTTTCCTAAGCGGGACGACTTTTTCTTGATGAGCATGCTCAATAGCCTCCTCGAGCCGCATGGCGTGAATACCAATACACCCTTCGAGCAGCTCAACTCTGCAGTCCGGGATTTGATTTTTTACGGCAAGAACCTGAAGGAGAGCAAGAAAGGAATAAAGTTTGCCGGAGTCTCGATTTCAAACCTGAACAATAAGTTCGAAGGGCTTGTTCCGATGCTCAAGCAGCTCGACTTCGAAGTCTATTTCGGCAAGCAGGCGGCGGATATCGAGGCTCACCTCCCCTTCAGCGAGTGTAATGCTTGTGGCGGGACAAGGTTGAGGGCGGAAAGCCGGTTTGTCCGTGTGGTGGAAAATAACGGGGACGAGCTTGTTATAAACTCAGTTGTCAAAGATCCCATCGACAGGGTGAGTAATGTTATGGACGCGTTGACACTCCCAAAACGGAGTCAAAAAGTAGCTCAACCAATCCTGCATGAGATAAGAACCAGGCTGAAGTTTCTGCTCAACGTCGGACTCGACTATCTCAACCTGAATCGCCCTTCAGGGACCTTATCCGGGGGAGAATCGCAGCGAATCAGGCTCGCGACTCAGATCGGCTCCCAACTGACAGGCGTTCTGTACGTAATCGACGAACCATCCATCGGGCTTCATCAGCGCGATAACGTTCGCCTAATCAACTCACTCAAGTCCCTCCGTGACCTCGGCAACACCGTTATCGTTGTTGAACATGACCGTGAGACAATGGAGAATGCCGATTACATAGTGGACCTCGGCCCGGGGGCCGGCGAGCATGGGGGACGCGTCGTCAAGGCAGGAACTTTCGAGGAACTACTTTCGGAAAAAGAGGAGTCATTGACGGCAGCATACCTGCGCGATGAGAAAGAGATACCGGTAAGGCCGAAGGAACTTCTAAGACAGCCGAACGACGCCTACCTATCATTGAAGGGCGCTTCAGGAAATAATCTTAGGGATGTCGATGTCAAATTCCCTCTTGGACTCTTCGTCTGCATTACCGGTGTGAGTGGATCGGGAAAATCCACGCTGATCAATGATACTCTCTACAGGATACTGGGCAAACGGTTTTATAGAATGTCCGACCAGCCCCTTCCATACAAAGAGATAACCGGGATGGAACTCATCGACAAGGTCGT
Organism: Bacteroidota bacterium; assembly: GCA_021796055.1. The sequence continues at coordinate 9,401 of JAJYOS010000004.1, read as the reverse complement.
CGACGTCGACCAGTCGCCGATTGGCAGGACTCCGCGTTCCAATCCCGCGACTTACGTCGGAGTATTTACCGCGATAAGAGATTTGTTCTCGCAGCTTCCGGAGTCGAAACTACGAGGTTACCGACCCGGTAGGTTTTCGTTCAACGTTCAAGAAGGACGCTGCCCGGCCTGCGAAGGCGATGGGATGAGAAAAATCGAGATGAGTTTCCTCCCCGATGTCTACGTCAAGTGTGAAGTATGCAACGGGAAAAGATTCAGCGCCGCGACCCTCGACGTGAAATACAAGGGAAAGACGATAGCCGATGTACTCGAGATGACTGTCGAGGAGGCCGCTCAGCTCTTCGAGGATATCCCATCGATTAACAGAAAGCTTCAGACAATGGTGGATGTCGGCCTCGGCTACCTTCGTCTCGGACAATCATCCACGACGCTCTCCGGAGGCGAGGCGCAGCGAGTTAAGCTCGCCACGGAGCTTTCCAAGGTCGCCACAGGCAAGACACTCTACATACTCGATGAGCCGACCACCGGGCTGCACTTCGAAGACATCAGGATACTTCTTGACCTGCTGCACAAACTCGTCGACAAGGGAAATACGGTCATCATCGTAGAACACAATCTTGATGTGGTCAAGTGCGCGGACTGGGTGATCGATCTCGGTCCGGAAGGCGGTGCCGGAGGTGGCACGATAGTAGCACAAGGACCTCCAGAAACGATTATGAAGTCAAAGGCATCCTACACTGGCAAATATCTCGCGGATTATCTGAGGAACGGAACAAATGGCGCTTCCGCGAGACATTGAGATCGAACTTGCCATGGCACGCGATGCGGGACTGGACGGGAACGACGGGAAAGCCCGCGTCTGCGCTCGAAGAGCCGTAGCAAAGGCATACGCTTATTCAAGCCTTTCGGGCCTGAACGATGGTTTACTGAGCTCAATCCAGTGCTTAAACATTATATCTGAATCAATCGAAATGACGGAAGAAATTCACAGCGCCGCTGCTCGCCTCATGACGAGTGTCGCATCACATACGGGGGGAAGTATCTCGGACGCACCCGTAGAAGACGCTCTGATCATAATAACAGCTCTTCTACGAAAATAAAGGAAGGCCCCCTGCTCGCTCATTCGCGGCAGTACGAGCGTCAAATATGCTCTTCGCCGGCGATGCTCTTTTGCGCTTTCTGTTTCTTCTGCCTGGGCTTGCCCTCATCGAGAAACTTGCGATCAAGCTCGGCCCTTATTCTATCCAGAGGCATAGCCATCCCGGTCCAAAGCTCGAAAGCCTTCGCCGCCTGGTGGTACAACATCTCAAGCCCGCTTACGATAATCGCATTCCTTTTGCGCGCGGTTTTCAGGAACTCTGTATGGACCGGATTGTAAACCAAATCGAAGAAGATCTTTCCCTCCAGGTCAGCGGAATCATCCAGCATCACGCTTTCCCCCACCTCCGGGAACATGCCGACCGGAGTCGCGTTCACGACAAGTTTGCTCTTCGCGATGGCATCGGCCTCATTGAGGTTGTGGAGCTCATCGATCCTAATGTTTAGGTAGTTCTGCGAGTCGGCGAAAAATTTCTTGAGTAGTTCGGCCCTCGACGCGTCCCTGTTAACGATGAATATCTCACTGGGTTTGAAATATGTTATCAGAGAATAAACGACAGCACGCGCTCCCCCACCGGCGCCGAAAACCGTGACAGGATGGTTCGCCACCTGCTCTTTAAACGGCTTTAGAGCTTCAACGACGCCGTCTACATCCGTGTTGTGACCAAACAGGGTTCCATCTTCAACATAGACCGTGTTTACCGCTCCCACAAGCCTTGCGTCCGCAGAAACCTCGTCAAGAAACTCTATGACGGCTTCTTTGTGGGGCACGGTGACATTGCATCCGACTATGCCCAGTGCAAGAATCCCCTTCATTGCCTCCCGTAGATTCTTCGGAAGAACATCAAACGCCGCGTAGTCATAATTCTGTTTTGTGAATTTGAACGCGGCCTGGTGAATCGCGGGCGACCAGCTGTGACTTATGGGATGCCCGATTATGCCGACAAGTTTAGCGTGGGTCTTTATATTTCTTCTCATTAACCAGCCATTCGTATACGGGAAACACAAACTTGATTAAGATTTGCGGATTGGAGTGCTGTATCTGCCCGAAATCCTGAAAAAAGGTGTTAATCTTATGCGGCTCCAACTCGAGCGACCGCTTGGCGCTTCCGATAGCCTCCTGGAACAAACCGGTTTGCAAACAACACTTGCACTTCTGGTAATAAGCTTCGCTCCAGTCCGGGGACATGGCGATAACCTTGTTGTAGGCAACCAGCGCGTCCTGGTACGAGCCACATTCAGTAAGTGAGTCAGCGAAGTCCAGCCATCCGTCGACGTTATCAGGCTGGAGATCGATCACTCTGCGATAGCTTGCGGCAGACGCCTCAAATAGATCCAACGTAAACTCGACATCGCCGCGCGCGTGCCAAATTTCCGGATCAGTTGGATTAAGGTCCGCCGCTTTTGTGAAATCGGTCAAAGCCTTCCGATACATGCTCATGGCATCGTAGCAGACTGCTCTGCCAAAAAGCGACTCCACGTGGGCGGGATCGATTTTCAAGGCTTCCCCGTAGCACCTGACGGCGTCCCGGTACTCTCCTAGTTCCTCGTAGGCAGTAGCCATGTTGTGCCACGATGCGACATCTTTCGGTTCATACTTAAGAGTTGTCTTATAGCTCTCGATCGCCTCTCGGAGCTTGCCCATGCTAAGTAAAGCGTTGCTCCGGTTATACCAGGCGGCGCTGAATTTTTCGTCTATGGCGATCGCCATCTCGTAGCTCTCGACGGCAGTCTGGTACTTGCCCAGGGAGTTCAGCGAGATCCCTCGATTATACCATGCCCGGTGATTGTATGGATCAAATTCTATGACCTTGTCGTAACACCTAAGCGACTTTTCAGGCTGGTCGAGGTAGTCGTAACAGTAGGCCAGCTCGAACCACGCATCTTTGTCGCCCGGATCGAGATCCGTGAGATACTTGAAAACCTTTGATGCCTCATCATATCTGGCAAGCTTTTCGAGTATCACCCCCTGATTCATGAGGGCTTCATAGCTGCCTGGCTCGAGGGCAAGCGCGCGCTCAATACTGTCGAGAGCTTCTTCGAACCTGTCAAGCATCTGCAGGCAACTCGATCTCCCTATCAGAGCATCAACCTCAATTGGATTGAACTCCAAGGCTTTCGAATAATCTTCGAGGGCTTCCTCAAACTTACCAAGTGTTTCATGAATCTCACCGCGGCGGAACCAATTCTCCGAACTGACCGGCATCACGGCGATCAGCTTGTTGGCGAAGAACAGAGCATCTTCGTACTTATCCTGACTCATGAAGTAATCGATTATTTCCTCAAGCGCTGCGATGCTTGAGAAGGTAGGCTCCTCCCTTCGGAGGCGCTTTATCTCTTCGTTGATATTGCGCTTCTCAAATTCGTCGTACTCTTCGTCGTCGAATGTGAAATCGAAATCGTCGTTACTCATGCCGGCCTCTAAACACGACACCAAGATATTCCTGCCATTAGTAAAAATCAAGAATTGGCTTTCTGCACGGTGATGGAAAATGAAATCTAAGATTGGTGCTACAAAGGAGGGCCGCCACTCGAGGAGATATTTACCTCAAAAAGAGACATTTTGCGACGCGAGAGCTTGAGCAATCGCCAACGCCGAAATAATCGGCGAAGTTCTTTGATTTGAAAAGGAACCAAATTTTCTCCTTGACCAGAGTCTGTAGAATTTACCTTCACGACTGACGGCAAATTTTCCGGATGATGCATTGTGTCCGCTTCGCCCAAGACCGCTTCAGAGTACACGTAGTAGAAGCCACTCACGAGACTGCGACATTGAGTCACCCTCTAGCACCTCGACACAAAGTCATCACAAAATGATTCGCCCTCTCAAATGTGGGCTCTTACGTCAGGTAAACTCCTTCGGTCAGTCTTCAATCGCCTTCTCTGCATTTCACAGGCATCTCTCCCCGAGCCTTTCATCCCGAAGAACGAGGAGACGACTGAACGCCCCAACTTATCTTGAACTATCTCGCGGAGAGGGAGGGATTCGAACCCTCGATACCCCGAAGGGTATTCCGGTTTTCGAGACCGGCCGATTCAACCACTCTCGCACCTCTCCAGTGATTTTCAGAAGAACAATCCGAGATTTTCAGAGCTATAGAATCGAGCGGAGAGGGTGGGATTCGAACCCACGTACCGCTTTTGACGGTAACTCACTTTCCAGGCGAGCCGATTCAACCACTCTCGCACCTCTCCAGATTATCCCGCGCATCACAAAGCATAGTTGTGCGGTTAAGCGTGTAAATTTAATACTTTGGCGGGAGGTCTCCAAGGAAAAACACAGGCTTCAATACACTTCGGATTAATTGTACTTCCTTGAAGATGAAGCAGTTGGGGGCTATCTTAGGCGAGATGAGTGGTGCCGTTGCAATATTCAGCAAGGATCTTTACAGCGAGTTAAGAACGCGCTACGCGCTCAACTCCCTCATAATGTTTGTCGTCGTCACGCTTGCGATTATTCTTTTCTCGACGGCGGGCGAGACTGTCACTCCAAGCTTGTCCGCAGGTATCCTCTGGATAATCGTGTTCTTTGCCGCGATGAGCGGACTTTCCCGTTCGTTCGTGAGCGAAGAGGAACGAGGCACAACCATGACCCTCCAGTTATGGGTTGAGCCGTCTTCCGTTTTGATCGGAAAGCTCCTCTTCAATTCCCTACTCATCTACGTCCTAAACGCAATGATAATCCTGGCATATATGTTAACGATGCCCGCCTTCGTCGTGAAGTCGCCGCTGATTTTCCTTATCACTGTATTAATGGGAACCTTCGGTCTCTCGACCGCCTCGACTTTCATCGCGGCGATAATTTCGAAGGCAAATTCTAAGGGAACCCTCTATCCCGTGCTTTCGTTCCCAATTTTGTTACCACTTTTGATGAGCGTGATCGATGCTACTAGGTTATCGGTGGAAGGGGCCACTTTCGGGGAGGCGGCCGGAGATTTCAAAATACTCCTTTCATACTGTGTCGTCGTTACTACGGTTTCGATTATTTTGTTCGATTTTGTTTGGAGAGATTAGATGAAAAACTGGATGAAAATAGCCATAGGTTTATGGATCGCCGCCGTCCTTGCAGTGGGCATATCTATGCCGATAGGATACATTCCCGGTCTCGGTGCTAAGGCAAGAATAATATATTTCCACGTTCCGATGTCATGGCTGGCAGTTTTGGCTTTCTTCATGTCGATGTGGTACGGGATAATGTACCTGAGAAAAAAGGACATGAAGCATGATATCAAATCAGCGTCGGCAGCTGAATTGGGATTCGCGTTCAGTATACTCGCCACTCTGACCGGGTCCATTTGGGCCAGGTTCAGCTGGGGAAGTTTTTGGAACTGGGACCCGAGAGAGACATCAATCTTTGTACTCCTTCTGATATATGGCGCTTACTTCTCGCTCCGCAGCGCGCTCGAGGTCGAGGAGAGACGCGCGACATTGTCGGCAGTCTACTCCATCGTGGCCTTCGTCACGGTGCCATTCTTCGTCTTTATAATGCCGAGGATGATGACTGGATTGCATCCGGGAGAAGGCTCACCCGCGCCGATCCTCAACGCTAACGGCAAAATGTACATGGAAGCTAGCATGAGATATGTCTTTTATGCTTCCCTTATCGGCTTTACTTTTCTTTATATCTGGCTATTCAACCTGAGGTCTAGGATAGGTTTATTGTCGTACAACAATCACACGGAGATCGACTAAATGGGCTCCCTATATAACTTCCTAAATACGCATTCTCTTTACATCGTCCTTATAATAGTTTTAGTGATCTGGCTTGGAATTTTTATTTATTTGTATCGTTTAGATAAGAAGGTGAATGAGTTGTACGAGCAGCATGAGTCTGAAAAGGAGAATATGAAATGAAGGCAAAATACATAATTGGCGGAATTGTCATCGCAGCGTTCGTCGTATTCGGTGCGATCTCGTTCATGCAGAATAATATCGCTTATGTTTCCGCCAAGGTCGCGGAACAGACACACAGAACCGTGCAGGTGAAGGGTTCCTGGGTAAAAACGATGAAGTCCTTTTATGATCCTACGACAAATACATTTCACTTCTACATGATGGATGACCAGCACACGATACTCCCTGTAGTGTTGGCGGGGGCAAAGCCAAATAACTTCGACATCGCTCCCAATATAGTAGCAAAGGGCCGTTACGAAAGCGGCGTGTTCCAGGCATCCGATGTGCTCACTAAATGTCCTTCCAAATACCAGTCCAAAACCGGGCCCGAAGCGGCCTCCCAAGAGAGCGCCTCTAAGAGTTACAACTAAAAAAGGCAAACAATGTTAGGCCGAGCTTTAATTTATGCGGCATTCGGCGGAATGCTGACTGCCACATTTGCATATACATATAATTTTTTCAGCGGCGACAAGAAATTTCTAAAAGTAGCGCGTATCGGATTCCACGTCGGTGCTATTTTCGTAATCTTCACCGCTGGATACCTGATGGATCTGGTTCTCACACATCAGTTTCAATACACCTACATCTGGAGCTATAGCTCCTATGAGATTCATCCCCCGCTTCTGATTTCAACGTTCTATGTTGGTCAGCAAGGAAGCTTCATGCTGTGGACGATGTACACGGCAATCATCGGCCTGGTTCTCATGGCTTATTCGAGAAAACGCGGTTTCGAATCTTCTGTCATGGGAATTTTCTCGTCGATAGCCACATTCCTAATCCTCATGGCGGTAGTGAAGAATCCCTTCGAGCACGTCTGGCAGACATGGCCGCAGACAGTACCTGCCGGGTTCATGCCGACCGATGGAAGAGGCCTCAATCCCCTCCTCAATAACCTCTGGATCATCATTCATCCTCCGATCTTGTTTCTGGGATTCGCATCCACTGCCGTTCCCTTCGCGCTCGCTTTTGCGGGCATGTTGAGAAAAGACTATGACAACTGGGCAAAGGTAGCCGTCCCGTGGACTCTTTTCACTTCTGCTGTCCTCGGCGTGGGGATTACGCTCGGTGGATTCTGGGCGTATGAAACGCTCGGCTGGGGAGGATTTTGGGGATGGGACCCGGTAGAGAATTCATCTTTCATCCCGTGGCTCTTTGCCGTCGCTTCCATTCACACGCTCATGGTACAGAGACGTACCGGAGGTTTTAAACGAGCGAACTTCATCATGGGAATGCTGCCGTTCTTGCTGGTGTTGTACAGCACTTTCCTGACCAGGAGCGGCGTCCTAGGCGACACATCCGTCCACAGCTTCGTCAAACCAGGCATGTGGGTCTATGTCCTTCTTGTGATATTCATAACTTTCTTTGCCATCCTTGGATTCGGACTCTACCTCATCCGGGTAAGGCAGATACCGAAGCAGCGGATCAATTACTCATTTTCTTCCAGGGAGTTCGCCCTATTTCTTGGGGCCGCGTCGCTGGTTGTGATAGCGGGATTCACGCTGATCGGGACAAGCGCTCCTCTTATTACTAACATACTCAAGGGAAAACCGAGCGCTATCGCGAACAGTTATTATATCAAGACTAATCTCCCGCTCGCCATCTTCATGGCGGCAATGATCGGATTAGGCCAGCTCCTCTGGTGGAAGAAGACGAATTCCCAAACGCTTCTCCGGACATTGCAGCTCCCCCTGACGGCAGCGACTATACTCACCGTCATCGTCATCTTTGCAGGAATGCACAGCATCTGGATGGTCATGTTCTTCCTAGCGAGCGCGTTCGCACTATTCGTCAATTTGGAGATCGGGTATAAGATCGCCAAAGGGAATCCGAAATTTCTCGGCGCCTCACTCGCGCACGTTGGAGTGGCAGTCCTTTTCATAGGCATAATCGCATCGACTCACTACGACAAGAGCGTTGTACTCGAGCTCAAGCAGAATGTTCCGCAGAAAGCGTTCGGCTACGAGCTGACTTACGTTGGCCCACGCCAGCTTTCGGGCACGAAAGTCGCCTACGATGTCGTGGTACAGAGCGGCAAGAGCAAGTTTAATGCGCCTCTCATTATGTATCCAAGCGCCTATAACGGAGGCGCGATACTTCGGCATCCGTACATCTTCAGCCTCGTCAACTACGACGCTTTTACACATCCGAAGCTATTGGCATTCATCGCCAGCAACATGCTTACACGCGATCTTTACCTCTCCCCCCAAGGAATGGAAATGAGCGGCGCGAGTAGTCTGCAGTCGGGACGCTATGGAATCACCGTACCTCTCCAGATGAATACCCCTGCCACCGTTGGACGATATACCTTCACATTCGTCGGCTTCCAGGTCCCGCCGAACCAACGTGAGGCAATGATGGTTGGAAAGACTTTTGATCTCGGCTCGATAGTGAAGATCACTTCGAAAGACGGAAGCTCGCAGACCATAGTCCCAACCAACGAAATCGACCCCACGGGGGAAACCAAGCTGCACACGTTGACAACCAGCGCGGGTGACCGGTTTACGGTAATCGATGTCCATGTCGACAACAAGACCAAGCAGGCCTCAATCGATCTGGGCTACATGCCCGCCAAGAACTCCCCCGACATGGCGCTCCTTAAACGGGTTGAGGATGGGCCTAACATCTCTAACCAATCGCTCGTGCTTGAAGCCACGATAAAGCCATTCATAAATCTCGTCTGGGGCGGAGTGATAATCATGGTTATAGGGTTCATCGTAACCTGGAGGCGAAGACGCGAAGAACTTCTAAGTGAAAACAGCTAGCTGCTAGGTTTCTTTAACTTATGTCGATTATGAAAAGCCCCGGTATCGCCGGGGCTTTTCATTTCGCATATTTACGCGCGATCAGACTTAATTGGCAGAGACGAATTTATATCCCGCCTTTTCGATCTTTTCCTTGACCTGATTCAGATTGAGATCAGCCTTGAATTGAACTTCCACTGAGTTCTGCGAATGATCCGCTTTGGCCGATTTGACTCCATCGACTTCCATGAGAGCTTTCTCAACCGTCATCTCACAATGATGACAGGTCATGCCTTCTACTGTCAACATTTTCTTCTTAGATCCGATATTGAACACGATATTCTCCTTGCTCGACATTCGAGTTGTTTAATTTCACGATTTAATCTTGATTCTTTTCAACCGCAACGAATTACTCACGACGCTGACAGAACTAAGGGCCATCGCGACTGAGGCGATCATTGGATTGAGCTGCCATCCCGTTATCGGGTAAAGCGCTCCCGCGGCAAGCGGTATCAAGAAGACATTATAGAAGAATGCCCAGAAGAGATTCTCTTTGATTATTTTCAGCGTCCGTTTGGATAAGTTGATCGACATCGGAACCAGATTGAGATCATTCCTCACGAGCGTGATGTCCGCGGCCTCAGCGGCGATGTCAGTTCCCGTTGCCAT
>JAJYOS010000330.1 GCA_021796055.1 Bacteroidota bacterium | reverse complement strand
AACCGCCAAACATTTTCCCGGCCACGGCGACACGCAGGTCGATTCCCACACGCAACTTCCGACGATCAACTATCCCTATTCAAGGCTCGACACGCTGGAACTTGTCCCGTTCCGTGACGACATAGCGGCCGGAATAAAGTCTGTCATGGTGGCACACATCGCTTTTCCGTTGTTCCAGCATGAAGTCGGCGTTCCCGCGACTTTGTCGCGGCAGATCACCACGGGTATGCTCCGGGATTCGCTCGGGTTCCACGGCCTTATAGTTACCGATGCCCTGAAGATGGGCGGGGTTACGAAAGATTACTCGACGGCGGAAGCCGCTATTAGAGCAGTAAACGCCGGAGCGGACATTCTTCTTATGCCGCCGGATGACAGGACAGCCGTCGATGCAATTGTCAAGGCAGTCCATGCAGGCGTGATCGCTCACGCAACTATTGACCGTGCCGTCAAGAAGATATTAACCGTAAAGTCCGAACTAGGTCTGGAAAAGCGACGATTCGTCAACGTCGACAACATCGATAAAGTGATCGGTTCCATGAGTCATGAACTCCTCGCTCAGAAAGCGGCGAGGAGATCGATAACAATCGTAAGAAATATCGGGAATTACCTTCCCCTTCAGTATCATCAGCCGCAGCAACTCCTCTGCCTCACGGTCGCCGACGACGGTGATCCATCAGTCGGACAGCGGTTCAGGAATGAGCTGGCAGAGCGGTGCGATAACATCGCTTACGCCCAGATCAATCCGACCTCGAATCAGATGAACTTCGACGATGTTTACAAGGAGGCGGAACAGTCGAACATCATCGTCATCGCTTGCTATGTTCAGTGGGGAGCCGGCCAGGGAACCGTAGACTTCACTCCGCAGATTAAGGATTTTCTCAACAAAGTCGCTGCGCTCAACAAGCCGTGCATCATGGTCTCCTTCGGCAATCCGTATCTGCTAAGAAGCGTGCCGATTGTTCCCGCTTATGTCTGCGCTTACAGCTCGTCGAGGTACAGCGTCAACGCTGCGGTGCAAGCATTGTTCGGCGAGATTAACGTGACCGGTAAGCTTCCGGTTACGATACCGAACGCTGCCAACTACGGCGACGGCGTCATGCTACCCAAGACAAGCCTGCAGTACTCCCCGCCGCAAGAGGCGGGTTTCAACCCCGTGAGACTCGACAGGCTCGACTCGATCATGAATTATTGGGTTGCGAAGGGCGCCTTCCCTGGCGCGCAACTACTTGTCGCGAGACACGGCATGATTGCATACGACAAGTGCTTTGGGACTCTGGACACATCGCTCTACTCCAGACGCGTCACGCCTAACACGATGTTTGATTTAGCTTCGCTCACGAAAGTTATCGCAACAACATTCGCGGCGATGAAGCTGTACGACGAAGGAAAGCTCGACCTGGATGCGCCCGTTGCGAGATACATCCCGCAATTCGCGCAAAACGGGAAATCAGAAGTCACTATACGCAACCTGCTGGTACACGATTCAGGACTACCGCCGGATCCGCCGCATTTCCTCTGGGAGACGAGCGCAATCCCGCAAAGCCAGCTTGAGAGACTCCTGAAAGATCCTCACGCCTTCGTGTACGCCGACTCGTTCGGAAGCAACTTTCATCTCGCACACCAGGCAATGTGCGACAGCATCTACGCCATGCCGCTCTCATACAAGACCGGGACGAAGATGGTGTACAGTGATATCAACTTCATCGTGCTTGGAAAGGTCATCGAGAGTATCACTGGAATGCCGCTCGATCAGTACGTGGAGCAAAATTTCTACAAGCCTCTAGGTATGACGCGCACCATGTACAATCCGCCCAGCAATTTGTGGAAAGATTGCGCGGCGACCGAATACGATTCCGTCGCCGGTTATCTACTTCAGGGAGTTGTGCACGATGAAAACGCCCGTTCACTTGGAGGCGTGTCGGGGCACGCTGGACTCTTTTCTACAAGCGAGGACCTCGCGGTGTATGCTCAGATGCTTCTCAATGGCGGCATTTACGACGGGCGACGATATCTGAAGGCCTCGACGATTTCACTCTTCACCAGAAAGCAGTCCGATCTCAGTACTCGAGCGCTAGGCTGGGATACTAAATCTCCCGAACACTCAACCGCGGGAAGATATTTTTCGCCGACTTCCTTTGGCCACCTTGGTTTCACAGGCACGATGATCTGGGTCGACCCTGTAAGGAAGCTCTTCGTCATTCTACTGACGAACCGAGTGTGCCCGACGAGAAAGAACGAAGAGATCCAGATAGTCAGACCCACGGTATGCAATGCCGTCATAGAAGCTTTGTCTTCCGACAAAAGATGAGGCCATCGACGAGTAGAAAGATTTTCTTGAACCGCGGCCGCCGATCCTGGGTGGCCGCAGGAGTATAATTGAAATGAGAATCCTGGTAGTTGAAGACGAAAAAAAAGTTGCGTCGTTCATTAAGAAAGGGCTCGAAGAGCAATCCTACGCGGTAGATACTGCATTCGACGGCCTCGAGGGTGAACTTATGGCTTCTCAGACTCCCTATGATGCTATCATTCTGGATGTCCTTTTGCCGAAACAGGACGGCATCGTCACGTGCCAGAAGATACGGTATAAGGGAGTCAGCACACCGGTCCTCATGCTCACCGCGCTCGGGGAGACCGACGACAAGGTGCGCGGCCTCGACTCAGGCGCCGACGATTATCTAACGAAGCCTTTTCACTTCGAGGAACTTCTGGCAAGAGTTCGGGCGCTTCTGAGAAGGAAGAGTCAGGACAAATCCGCGCTTCTGCAAGCTGGCGGGCTGGTGCTCGACCCAGTGACGAGAAAGGTAGAACGCGAAGGAAAACAGATCCGCCTCACGAGCAGAGAATTCGCGCTGCTTGAATACTTCATGAGAAACAAAGGGCAGATACTATCGCGAGCAAATCTTGCCCAGCATGTTTGGAACGTCTCCTTTGACATGGAATCCAACGTAATAGACGTTTACGTCAAGCTTCTGCGACAGAAGATCGACAAGGGATTCGAGAACCCGATGCTGCAAACAATAGTTGGAGCTGGTTACGTTTTGAAAGACACGGATGAGAACGATTAGAGCAAAAATAATTGTCCTCTTCGTCGTAATCTTCGGGCTTACGCTGTCTGCCTTCTCGGGTGTGCTGTATTACCTTTACGCCAGACAGAGTGCCCAGAATTTCGATCTGAGTCTAAGCAATGACGCTCTTGCGATCGTCGGCATGGTCAAGGGAAACAGCTTCCTGGAACAGGAGATACTCTCAGGTATCATACAGCAGCCACTCCAAGCTAATTTCGGACCGAACAGATATGTCCAGGTACTCTCTATAAATGGCAATATCATCATCAGGTCGTCGGATCTTAAGGATGTCACGCTTCCCGTCAGCCCCGACGTTCTTGCCCTCGCGTTAAGTCAACACCAGGTCTTCGAGACGCTGAACGGCAAAACGGCCGGTAAGCTGATTGGTACAGGCCGATTGAGAATGGTGACGTATCCCGTGTTTGAGGATGGAATGCCGAGATACCTCGTGCAAGTCGCATCAAACACTGAACCGCTTGATGAAAACATGTTGCAATTGCGACTCCTCCTTTTCATATCGGTACCATTAGCGATTTTGGCTGCCGCGTTGGGAGGGCTTTTTATTGCCAAGAAGGCATTCGACCCGATCGATAAGATTATCAGGACGGCGCAATCAATTTCCGCTGAGCATTTGGACAAGAGGCTCGAAATGGGAAAGATAGACGACGAGGTGTCGCGCCTATCAAAAACACTGAACGCAATGTTCGACCGCATAGAAGAGGCCTTCAGACTTCAGAAGCAGTTCACTGCCGACGCCTCCCATGAGCTTAAGACGCCCCTAACGATATTGCTCGGCGAAATGGAGGTCACGCTAGCTAACCCACGGACAGCCAAAGAGTATGTCGAGACCCTCGGAAGCGCCGTCGAGGAGATTCGTCGGATAACCAAGATCGTCGACGAACTCTTGACTATTGCCCGCTTGGAAAGCGGACAGCTGGCGATGCAAAAACAACCGGTACGACTCGATGAGCTTCTCCTGGATGCCGTTTCAAAGACTTCCGCCTACGCTTCAAGGAGATCTATAAAGATCAACTTTGAAGTGCACGACCGCCCTACCGAGGAGAGCGAGGAGGTCTTAATTTCGGGAGACGAGGACAAGCTCCTCAGCGTTTTCATCAATCTGCTTGACAACGCCATCAAGTACTCAAACGACGACACAACAATCAGAGTGTCGCTCACCGTCTCCGGAGGATTCGCCGCCGTCGATATAATCGATAAAGGAATAGGTATCGACGCAGACGATCTTCCGCACGTGTTCGACAGATTCTACCGGGCCGATAAATCGAGATCTTCGGAGGGAGCAAGGCGCGGAACCGGATTAGGCCTGTCAATTTCAAAGTATCTCGTCGAAGCTCACGGCGGAAGCATCAGCGTCGCCAGCACCAAGGGAGCCGGCACAACCGTATCGGTAAGACTTCCCATTTGTGAGCCTGCAGTTGAGCTCAAAGTACCTCAGGCATAAATACTAAAGTCCGCCGCCTCCCGAGAGTCCAACTGCACGCAAAAAAAAGAGCGGCTCTTGCCGCTCATAAAAGGCATTTGATTGTCCAGAGACCTCAAACTTCCATAATCTCTTTCTCTTTCCCTGAAAGAATATCGTCCAGTTGCTTTATGAATTTGTCTGTAAGCTTCTGGACCTCCCCCTCGCCGTGCTTCCGTTCATCTTCCGAAACGTGCGCTTCCTTCTCGGCTTTCTTCAAATGTTCATTCGCGTCCCGGCGGACGTTACGCACCGTTATCTTTCCATCCTCGGCAAATTTTTTCGCAACTTTCACAAGCTCTTTTCTTCTTTCTTCCGTGAGCGGGGGAACTGGAAGCCGGATGATTGTACCGTCGTTAGTCGGCGTCAAGCCGATATTGGCGGCAAGTATGGCTTTCTCGATCTCCTGGAGGACAGATTTATCCCACGGTTGTATGGTAATCAGATGAGCGTCAGGCGCGCTGATCGAAGCTGTCTGAGCTATCGGCATCTTCTGACCGTAATAGTCGATCCTGATATCGTCGAGTATAGCGACAGTCGCCTTCCCCGACCGGAGCTTGGAAAGTTCCTGTCTCGTAAATTCTACGGCCTTCTTCATTTTGTCATCTGTCTCGTGGATAATCTTGTCCAGCATAAATTTCTCCAAATTAATGATCGATTAGTTGTTACTGCTGTACGGTCGATCCAACCTCTTCACCTGTCACAATTCTCTTGAGGTTTCCCGGTACGTTCATATTGAAAACGACAATGGGGAGTTTGTTCTCCCGGCAGAGAGTGATCGCGGTAAGGTCCATGACCTTCAAATCTTTTTTAAGTACGTCCATGTACGAAATTTCAGGAAATTTAATCGCGGCAGGATTCTTCTCGGGATCGGAATCATATATTCCGTCCACGCGCGTGCCCTTCACGATTACGTCCGCCTTGATCTCGACAGCTCTAAGGGCTGCGGCCGTATCAGTTGTAAAGTATGGGTTCCCCGTCCCCGCGCCGAATATTACGACTCTGCCTTTCTCGAGATGTCTAATCGCCCGCCTTCTTATGTAAGGCTCCGCCATTTCTTCCATCGAGATCGCACTCATCAGCCTCGTGTACGTTCCGTTCTTCTCAAGCACGTTCTGAAGAGCGAGGGCGTTGATAACCGTTGCGAGCATTCCCATCTGGTCGCCGACAACCTTATCGACCCCGTCGGCAGCCGCGGCAATGCCGCGATAGATATTCCCCCCGCCGATCACTATTCCAATTTCAACGCCGAGCGAGCGGACCGCAGCGACCTCAGTCGAAAAGTGCTCCATCACGGCAGGGTCGATACCATAGCCTTTGTCGCCCATGAGAGCCTCGCCGCTGAGCTTCAAAAGAATTCTGTGATATTTAATATCCACGCTCGCTCCTTCTCAAGGTTAATGTAACAAGTTACAAAAAAAAAACTGCACTTCCGAATAACTCAAGTGCAGCTTCAATGGCTTAGGCTGATATGCCTATATGGCAATCAACGGGTCGACAAAGCCGTTCACTTAGTTCCATCGATCCCGAGCTCAAATCTCTGGAATCTGCGGATGGAGACGTTCTCTCCAGTTTTCGCAGTCATGTCCATGATGAGATCCTTGATCATTCTCTGAGGGTCCTTAATAAAGGCCTGTTCTGTGAGTACCACTTCCTGGTAATACTTTTCGAGTCTTCCTTCGGCGATCTTGTCAGCTATCTGCTCGTTCTTTCCTTCCGAGATAGCCTGTTCGCGAGATTCCTTTCGTTCCTTTTCAACAAGCTCGCTCGGCAATTCTGCGCGCTCGACAACCATCGGGTTCATCGCGGCAATTTGCATCGCGATGTCGCGAGCTAGAAGTTTAAACTCGTCGGTTCGTGCCACAAAGTCCGTCTCGCAATTAATTTCGACCATCGCGCCGATTCTGCCGCCAGCGTGAATGTAAGCCTCGACGACGCCCTGTTTCGCTTCACGTCCCGCACGCTTCTCGGCTACCTGCGCGCCACGGGCGCGGAGAATCTTTTTCGCCTGTTCGACATCCCCGTTCGCTTCCTGTAGCGCTTTCTTGCACTCCATCATCCCCGCCCCTGTCACTTCGCGGAGAGATTTTACCATTTCGACGTTAATTTCCATTTTTACTTTTCGCTTTCTCCTTTTGCTGACGCGCCAGCCGTGTTCGCCGACTGCTCCATCATAGCTTCCACTTTAAGTTCCTTAGTGCGCTGACTACCTTCGATATACGCGTCGGTGAGCGCTGCAGTGATCACTTCGATCGCCTTCACAGCGTCGTCATTCGAGGGAATCACATAGTTTATCGGATCCGGATCGCAGTTGGTATCGACCATCGCGAAGATCGGGATGCCCAGTCGCTCTGCTTCCTTGATCGCTATATGCTCTTTCTTAATATCCACCACGAAGAGAGCGCCGGGAAGTTTGTTCATGTCTCTCACGCCTGACAAAATCTTATCGAGCTTCTGCTTCTCTCGCGCGAGGTGCAGCCCCTCTTTCTTCGTCATGTTTTCGATAGTGTTGTCGGTCTCCATTTTCTCAATGTGCTGGAGGCGCCGGACGCTCTTACGTATGGTGCTGAAGTTAGTCAACATTCCACCAAGCCATCGCTCAGTCACATAATGAACGCTGGCACGCTCAGCC
>JAJYOS010000329.1 GCA_021796055.1 Bacteroidota bacterium | reverse complement strand
AACCGGCGAAGATCGCCACGAGAAACATGAGAATAAGTTCGTGAACCATGGCATAATATATTTCGCTGCTGCCGAATTAACAATATGACTTTACGACCTCCGGGGGCAGCTACCCGTCGTGTACCCGGTACATTCCACCAGGTGGGGCCGGCTGAGCAAGGGTCAGCTGTGAACAGAATTCATTTGTTTCACATCGATGGCTTTAACTAAATTGACATCACTTAGATCAAACATGTCGATCGAATGAAGCGGCTTTCAAATTACCTGAGACTGATGAGACCCTATCAATGGGTCAAGAACGGATTTGTGTTCGTGCCGCTGATTTTTTCCAAGAACCTCCTCGATCTAAGACTGTTTTCCGAGGCGCTGTTTACTTTTGCCGCCTTCTGCCTTGCCGCCTCTGCGGTTTACGTGGTAAACGACATAGCAGATCGCGATTTCGACAAATTGCATCCGCTGAAGAGAGAACGGCCGATAGCCTCCGGCGATGTCGGCGTAAGCGAGGGGTGGGGTTTATCCCTGCTGCTTCTCGCGGCCTCGTTAATTTTCCTCATGCTCGATGGCGCGCGTGTCACTATCGGATTGGCAATAGCCGGATACATCGGCATCAACCTTTTTTATTCGTTCAGACTCAAGCGCATCGTTCTTATAGACCTTTTCGTGATCGCACTGGGATTCATACTCAGGATTCTCGCCGGCGGTTACGCCATCGACGTTAAAGTATCCAGCTGGCTCATCATGACGACGCTGTTCATTTCAATATTCCTCGGCGTGGCAAAGCGCAGAAGCGAGTTCGTACTTGTCAGCAGGAGTGCCGATGAAACGACGAGAAAGGTGCTTTCGGATTATGACCTGAGCCTTATCGACCAGATTCTCTCGGTATCGGCGGCGAGCGTCATTATAACCTACGCTCTATATACAGTGTCTGAAAGGACAGTCCAGGCGTTTCACACAGAGGCGCTGATTTTCACGACCGTGTTCGTGACGTACGGTATTTTCAGGTACCTGTACCTCGTTCACAAAATGGGACTCGGCGAGAATCCGGCAAAGGCCCTCCTTACCGACAAGGCAATGGTGATTAACACCGTATTATATCTCGTGTCAGTGGTCGCGATCCTCTACAAGCAGGAATTGATACAACTTCTCTCGGCACATGTCCCGCTCCAGTAAAGCCGAGCTAATTCTCCTTTCAATCACACTCATTTGGGGTGGCACATTCGCGGTAGTGAAGTTCGCCCTGAACGACGCCTCCCCGCTTACGTTCCTCGCCCTGAGGTTCGGGATCGCGTCGCTGGTGTTTCCTCTGATTTACCGGAAGAACTATTTCTCGATGGACAGGGCGACACTCGTGGGCGGCCTCTTCCTGGGTCTTCTTCTCATGGTCGGCTTCGCCTTTCAGACCGTCGGCCTCCAGTACACAACGGCCTCGAAATCCGCCTTTATCACGGGGCTGCTTGTGGCTTTCACGCCCATAGCGCAAGCCGTCATCGAGAAGCGTCTGCCAGGAAGAGGAAATATGATCGGGGTCGCGCTTGTTGCCGTCGGGCTGTACCTCCTTACTTCCCCGGGCGGGCAGGGTTTCAATATCGGAGATATCCTTACCCTTTTCTGTGCAATTTCTTACGCAATCTACATCGTTTACCTGGACATCTTCTCAAAAAAACACGACGTGTCCAAGCTTACCCTCCTGCAGCTCGCTGCGACCGGCATGCTTTCAATCACCGTGGCGCCTCTCGTAGAGACGATGCATGTCCACTTTACAGCAGGTTTTATGTGGGCTCTGTTGTACACTTCCATCCTGGCAACGGTCTTCGCGACATATCTTCAGACTAAATATCAAAGAGACACAACTCCGGTAAGGGCAGCTATAATATTCTCGATGGAGCCGGTGCTCGCCAACGTCATCGCTTACTTCGCGTTCGGCGAGTTCGTCGGGTGGGTCGGAGTCTTCGGCGGCGCGCTCATAATCGCGGGTCTGCTCGCCTCCGAGCTACTAGACAGATAGCGGGAACGCGCCTAGTTGTTGATCATGTCGGGCGATTCCGCATACCTTTAGTTGGGCCGAATTACATAGCGGGCGAGAAAGTCTACGATAAGAGTGAGGCGAACGCAGGTCGGCAGGCTTGACTATCCAAAGCTGATGTTTTAAATTTTTTCCGCAATGTCAGCGGTAACGATGCGAACTGGCGGGGACGTTTCAATAGAGGAGCTCTCGCGATCACAATGGCGCGGAACTCGAACCAGATAATTCGCCCGAATGAGCCGGGGTATGAACGGATCTACCCCAAGACCTCTCGAAGCTTGCCGGCGGTTCGTTAAACTTGGACGGGAAGTAACTAAATGCATTTCGACCATCAACCGCAGCCAGGAGGGTTTCTATGAAATCTATGAAACGGTTTGCGCCCAAGATGAGACGACTTATGTTTGTGTCACTCTCTCTCGGCATATTCTTGTATGTTGCTGACGCCAGCGCTCAGACGAACTCATATATCTGGAAGAGCGTGATAGACGGTGGAGGTGGGTTTGTCACGGGGATCGTTTACAGCCAGACGGCTCAGAACCTCGTGTATGCGCGCACAGATATCGGCGGCGCTTACAGGTGGAGTGATTCCGCCAATGCGTGGATTCCGCTGACCGACATGATGACCAGAAATAATTCCGATTTCATGGGAATTCTCTCTATCGCGCTCGACCCGAACGACACGAACCGGATTTATATGCAGTGCGGAAAATACACGCAGAGCTGGGCCGGTACAGGTGCGGTGCTTGCTTCAACTGACAAAGGAGCCTCGTGGACCATCGACAGCCTTTCGGTTAAGGTGGGAGGAAACGAAGATGGTCGCGGCGCGGGAGAAAGACTTCAGGTCGACCCCAACGCGGATTCGATTCTCTTTATGGGGACAACCGTCAACGGATTGTGGATGTCCACGGATTACGCCGCGCACTGGTCCAAAGTGTCGTCATTCGTCCCCACCAATTTGAACTTCGTGTTATTCGATAAGTCGAGCGGCACCGCGGGCACTGCCACACAGCGCGTTTTTGCCGGGGTTGTGAATACCGCGGGACAAAGTCTCTACGAAACAACAGACGGCGGCATAACCTGGAATGTTGTCGCAGGCCAACCAACGGGCGTAATGGCCATCAGGGCTGTGATAGCCGATTCCCTTCTCTACACGACATTCGCGAATTACCAGGGACCGAACAGCGCCACCGCGGGTTCGGTATGGAAATACAACACTTCAAACGGCGTCTGGACCAACATCTCACCTTCCTCGGGCTCTTACGGTTTCAGCGGAATATCACTCTATCCAAAAAATCCAAACATCCTGGTCGTCAGCACGCTTGACCGCTGGTCGCCCATGGACGAAGTTTACCTGACGACGAACGGCGGCTCCACGTGGCAGGGTCGCCTTGTTGGGGCGACACTCGACCACAGCCTTGCTCCATACACTTCAACGGTGAACCCTCACTGGCTCGCGAGCGTCGCCATGGATCCGTTCGATTCCAGCAAGGCGATGTTCGGAACCGGTTTCGGAATCTGGGCATGCGACAATCTCTTTGCTTCGACTCCTACATGGTATTTCAAAGACCAGAATTTAGAAGAGACTGTCCCAATGCAGATAATAAGTCCGCCGTTCACGAATGTGATGTCCGCAATGGGAGACTATGATGGATTCCGGAACGACAGCCTGGATGTATCCCCTCCACGGGGACGATACAACCCTCCGAAGGGAACTACACTGTCGATAGCTTTTGCGGCGGACGTGCCGTCGAAGATCGTGAAGGCATTCAACGCGTCCCCATTCGGCTCGTACTCGACTGACGGTGGAAACACCTGGAGGGATTTCAGAGGCAGCCGCGGTGCCTCGTTTCCGAGCGGCACAACGGCGGGGGGAACCTGGTCAATCGCCATCTCAGCCGACGGCAGGAACTTGGTTTGGGCGCCGAACGGTGCCACGATGTCCTATTCAACGGACAACGGGATGACGTGGACCAAATGCGCCGGAGGAATCCAGAGCACACCCACGATGACACCGGTCGCAGACGGGGTTAACCCGAACATATTCTACGCGTATATAGCATATTACGGCGAGCTTTGGAGATCCACGGACGGTGGCCGGACATTCGGCAAGGCACTGAGCGGCATTTCAGGAGTGGGAAGCTGGGATCAATTGGCTGCCGTGCCGGGACACGAGGGCGATTTGTGGATATGTGGCGACGCCGCTGGTTTGTATCATTACTTAATAAATTCGGGCACCGGTCCGACGCAAGTCAGCAGCGTCTCGGCGGCTTACCTTATGGGATTCGGAAAGTCCGCAACACGAGGAGGCTACCCCGCCATTTATTTGTGGGGCACGGTCGGCGGACAGCTTGGAATCTTCCAGTCGACCGACTCAGGTTCAACCTGGGCAAGAATCAACGACGATAACCATCAGTTCGGCTACCTTCACCAAATTGCCGGTGATCCGAGAGTTTACGGAAGGTGCTACATTTCCGCCGAAGGGCGCGGTGTCTCATATGGCGAACCCGCTAACAGCGACACGACCGCAAATCCGGCGACTTATACTTTCGTATCATCTCCATTGGACAGTATCTCCCATTTCTATCAGAAAATCAGCGTCTCATGGACGCCGTCGTCCGACCCACAGGGCAATCCACTGACATACATACTTCACTTTTTCGGTCCAGGTGTCGATACGACATTCACAAGCACCGGCACGACGGATGAATTCCCAGTCGGCAACGTACAGAAAGCCAGCTATTATACACTGACCGGGTACGTTACTAACGGATGGGACACCACTGCGACATCGAACAGCCTGACTCTGTATACCGCTTCCATAGTGACAGACGTTAAGGCTGGTTCCGCCGGCGTACCGAAAACGTTTAGTTTATCTCAGAATTATCCGAATCCGTTCAATCCGACGACAGCTATTAGCTATGAGCTATCAGCTAATAGCTATGTGACTTTGAAAGTGTACGATGTGCTCGGCCGGGAAGTCGCGACATTTGTCGACGGTCAGCAGAACGCCGGAGTGTACAAGGTAGACTTCAACGCCTCTCGATACGCAAGCGGGGTTTATTTCTACAGGATACACGCGAGCGCAACCGACGGACGGAGCTTCGTCGCGGTAAGAAGCATGATCCTGATTAAGTAGCAAAGACATTCTACCAAGGGAGAAGCATAAGTCCTGTTCTTCTTAATGAGGGGCAGGACTTTTTTTACCTTGTGATTCCCCGGATTCTACTCGAAGTCAAGATTCCATTTCTCGTAAAACTCGGCGGGTACGACGTCGATGAACCGGCTTGGTTTCGTGAAGATTCTTCCGCTTTCCCTGTCGTAGACGTTCATCGGATAAGTGACATAAAGATTATCCTTCGCCCTGGTGCAGGCGACATACATCAATCTTCTCTCTTCTTCCAGGGCTTCATCGTCATCCGTCGCGTACATTGACGGGAATTTTCCGTCAAGCGCCCAGATGACGAATACGCTGTTCCACTCCAACCCTTTCGCGGAATGTATTGTTGAAATGGTTATTTGCTCCTCCTTCTTGTCCTTTTCGCCGAGATCGACGACGCTTTCGGTGGGGGGCTCGAGTGCCAGGTCCGAGAGAAAATTCTGCAGCGATTTGTAACGCTCGGCGATCGACGCGAACATCTCGAGATCCTTCTCGCGCTTCGGGTAATCGTCGTACTTGCTCTGCATCAACGGCGCGTAGTAACGGAGGACCGACTCCACCTTTTCAATAGGCTGTGCGACTTTACGGCCCTCCTCAGAGATGAAACCGACGAGCTCGCCTGCGGTTGAAGGGATATCACTCTCAGGTAATTCCCCTGTTTCCCCGCCTCCGTCGCCCGCGTGCGTGAGCCGGTCGATCACCCTCTCCGCGATGCGGGGCCCCACCCCCGGGTGTAGAAGTAAAATGCGGTGCCATCCTACCGCGTCCTGCGGATTTTCAATAACCCTCAGAAACGCGATTACATCCTTGATGTGGGCAGCCTCGACGAGCTTCATCCCTCCGAATTTCACGTAGGGGATATTCGCCCTCGTAAGTTCGATTTCGAGATCGAACGATAAATAGGATGAACGAAAGAGGACGGCTATATCGTTCAACGTTATCCCCGCTTCGCGCAACTCGAGTATTCTCTGCACGACGAATTTCGACTGGACATTTTCGGTTTCGGCGGCGACGATGGCGGGCTTGTCCCCGGATTTCTTCCGGGTAAAGAGCTCCTTCTCGTATTTTTCCTTCGCGGCATCTATCACTTTGTTAGTGAAGTTCAGGATTCCCTGCGTCGAACGGTAATTCTCGGTAAGCTTGATGATTTTGCAGGCCGGGAAGTAAGAAGGAAAGTCGAAAATATTCCGGAAATTCGCCCCGCGGAAAGAGTAAATGCTTTGCGCGTCGTCTCCCACAACCATCACGTTCTGCTTATCCATTCCGAGCAGCCTCACTATCTCTCCCTGAACCTTGTTCGTGTCCTGGAACTCGTCCACCATTATATAACTGAAATTCCCCGCGATCGTCTTGCGCACCGATTCGTTTTGAGCGAGAAGGTCCTTCAGATTCTTCAGCAGATCGTCATAGTCCATGAGGTTGTATCTTCGCTTATAATCGTCGAACTGCTTTTTCAGCCTGAGAATATCGTCAACCTGTTCGATGAATCGAGGGTATTCTTTGAAGATGATTTCTTCCACTTTGGTGAGCGTGTTTTCGGACTTGCTGTAGATGTCGACGAGCGTCTCCTTCTTCGGGAATCTCTGCGCTTTCTTCTCAGGTCTCAACCTTGTCCTCAGGAGGTTCACCACATCGGCGGCATCGGAATTATCGAGGATAGTGAACTGCTCTCCGTAGCCAAGCACTTTAGCGTAATGCCTGAGGGTCATGTTGGCGAACGAATGGAACGTGCCGCCGCCAACCTGCTCGGTGGATGCGGATTTCAGCAGAGCCCCGGCTCTCTTGAGCATCTCGTCGGCCGCTTTTCTCGTGAAAGTGAGAAGGAGTATCGACCGCGGGTTGCCCCCCAGTTCGACAAGATAAGCCACACGGTATATCAGCGTCTTCGTCTTGCCGGTCCCCGCCCCCGCTATCACAAGAACCGGGCTATCGATGGTCCGCACGACTTGGAGCTGGTCGGGATTGAGATCGCGCTCGTAATTAATTTTGAAGACGCGGCGCTCC
>JAJYOS010000328.1 GCA_021796055.1 Bacteroidota bacterium | reverse complement strand
GACATCCGAGCAAATCGTCGGCCCAAGAAGAGTGTGGTATACCATCGAATAGAATGTCTTCATATTTGCAGTAGATCCGCCTGACACCTGGACACGGTTTAGCCAGGAATTCCAGATTCTACCCGCCTTTCGCACGGATTCGAATCCTTCAGAGAATCTTCAATCCTGTAATTGTGGGTCGAGCTGGATTCGGTCACGCTGCCATTTCCCCCGCACCACGACGGCGAAGAGAAGACAGCAACGGTTGCAATTATGGAAAGGAGCTTCAAAGCACGTTGTTCCATCTCATCCTCCCTTCCTCATTTTGCCTCTTCCGGAGATTCACCGAAATCCAGTCCGCCGACACCTGATATTGCTTTATCCGCGGATCCACCCTCGATGGCTTCACGCTCTCGCGTCAATTCCTCCGCGACCTCCGCAAAAGCCCTTGCCGGAGGTGGGGTCACCAGGCTTACGAGTATAAGAGCAATAATTCCCGGCACTGCGAGAATGACCGCATTGTTGAATGTGGACTTCGGGAAGAAGAACATCACGGCCAGAGAAACGACGGGTGTAATTACTTGTGCGGAAAGAGCGCCCTGCCATGTCGACCGTCTCCAAAACCTGCCGAGCACTATTATGATTGCCAGGCCGCTCATCGTCACGGGAAGGAACTTGATCACGAAGCCGACTATCGTTCCTGCGTGGAGCGCTATGAAAGTGCAGAGAGTAAAAGCAACCACAAGCGACAGCCTCGCAGTCATGAGGGGCCGCCTTGGATATCGTCCAGTCGCCAGAGGAAAAATATGACGGACGAAAAATGAGCTGACAGCCATCGCGTTACCGTTAGCACAGGAAAAGATCCCGGAAGTAACCGATACCACGACAAGTGCCGCAAGCCAGACCGGCAGAATGTTCATCACCAACCAAAGCAGCGCCTCGTCGGGTACTGCCAAGTTTGCTTTAAGATGATACGCGTACATGCCGGTGATCCCGATAACCACAGAAAATATGATTACCGTTGTCCCGGCAGTGACCATTGAAGTACGCGCGCCTCCTTCACTTCTTGATCCGTACATGCTCAGTCTTCTTCCCGGATCTGCAAGCACGCTCAACGAAAGTGCAGCGATCAGGCCGGCAATCTTCCATCCACCGTATGAGCTTACTCCTAAGAACGAGAAGTAAGTGGTGGGAACCGTATGACGTAAACCGGGCAGTCCCCCGGAAGCGTGGAGAGCCACGTAGGTCATGACACCAAAACCGGTCAGCAATATCGTCGCTTGAAGAAAGTCAGTATAGACAACGCTCTTGAAACCTCCGGGTATTGCGATGCTCGCCGTGAGAATTCCTGCGACCACTACGCTCATTCCCAGGCTCAAACCTGTAACGGCAGCAATCACGCTCGCTCCCCCCATAATCTGAACCGTCAGCCAGCACAATTGTGAGAGGAACAGAGTGATGTTTGAGAATTCGACCACTATCCTCTTATTATCGTAATAGGAGGCAATCTCTTCGCTGAGTGTCATGAACTTATGTCGCCGCATGACAGCAAACATCAATCCTGCGAGCGCCGTCCCTAGACCAAGTCCAATCGGATACGCACTCCCTGCCCAGCCGTGTTGATACGCGAGTCCCGACGCGCCGATAATCACTCCCGTTCCAATGCTGCCGGCAGTAATGTTTCCAGCAAGTACCCATGCCGGCAGATTCCGGCCCCCCACCAAATAGTCTGCAGGTCTCTTCACACGTCTCATCCAAAAAATCGAAATCGCCAGCATCACGATGCCGTAGATTCCCAATCCCAGAAGAATCGCTGCATGGGTCGTCATAGGGAAACGCCAGTCATGATGATTTCAACCTCTCATTCTCGCTCTATAACTGAATCACACACAGAAAGTGCAGACAAAATTGAAGACACTAATCACAACACCGTAGAGAAGCTTGAAAATAAACATCCTCACGGCAAGCCGCGAGGTACTCTTGGAAATCCAAAAGAGCCATCATGTCATTCCCGATCGCTCCTGTCGGGAATCCACTTTCCTGAACCAGATTCCCGCTGAGAGCCTGCCTACCGGACAGGCGGGCACGCGGGAATGACGCCGCGAGCGACGGGGAATGTAACCCCAAGTAATTCAATTCAAGAATTCATAGAATGATAAACCCTGGGGAAATGCTTTGCTGGACTTAGCCATATCAGGATTACGATTTTGAATATGTCTAGAATTTTTTCGGGAGGAATGATTCGGAAGGGAAAAGAGTTTAGACTTTGGTCGCGTCCCTGTTGCGTTGGAAGGGGTTTCAGGCGACTTCACATTTACCTTAAGTCGTATTCGCACTATTGCGGCAGTCGTTGGTGGAACCATGACAGCACGATCGCCCTTATCACCTGACCAAAGATGAATCCAGTTTGCATGCCATACACCGTCGCTATTGATGGCCGCCCCTCCGAGGGTTATCCCCGTTGTAGCAAAAGGATCACTGCCGGGAGCAGCCAAAACCATCTCGTCGACACTCTCCCAGCGTCCACCGTCTCTGAAGGTGACTCTTGCGCTCTGGGCGCCATCACCATGCTCTTTGTTTATGATCGTGATAAAAAGCTCCTTCCCATCAAGAGCTGCGTAGGCCGTCAAATCCAGGTTATGAGGGTTTGTTATTGTAAGCTGTTCCAACTCGCCGTGACTCCCTATGGAGAAAGCCTTTATCCCATATGCCATTGGATTGACGCGATAATTTCCTCCGCTGTCTCGGTATATCGTGTCGTTCAGCAACCATTGCTTGTTGTGGAAATTAACTCCGCTCGCATCATGCTCCGCCCACCAGTAAAGATAGTCCAGTGAATAGAGTGCCGTCGCGAAACAATTGCTCCCGCCCTGAACCCCGCCGGTAAAACTGTTGGATTCAGTTAATCGATAATTGAAACCGTCTTTCAAAATTGGGGCGCAGCTCTCTGAGTACAATTCTTGATAGTAGTTAGCGTCCCACGTCGGAGACAACATTTTGTCAACCATTTCCTGTGCTGTGTTGTCAACCGCTGCCTGTCCGGTATAGTTGTGTAGATAAACCTTGTCGATAAGGTCAGAACCCTTCGTGCTATCCGCGAAAGCTATAGTCCAAGGCTTCCCGTCAAAATATGTGTTCTTTGATCCCGGGATAGGATAATTGCTCCCTGTGTCCGGGCCGCCGAACTTTGCATCCGGAACCGAATCATGGATCACGGCGACAAACTTCTTCCACTCTGCAAAATAAGATGGGAATGCCGTCCCCGGAACGCCCGGAGATGTTTCATAAATGTGGGGATCGCGATCGTGGTAGTGCGGCCAGTCGGGCTCATTCCCAACTGCAAATGCATCTACATAATGTCTGTAATGAGTCCAGATATATTTGGCGATGCTCGCATCCTCGACTGCATTCCCGTTGAGAAGGCGAAGGGAATAAATCACACGCAGCTTCGCAGCCTTGACGAAGCCGAAGAGCGCATCGATATCCTGACGGCTTGGATTGACGCGAGGATTGTCGACTGTCCCACCACCGATACGGATATTCCGTAAGCCAAGGACACCGAACAGATCAATCAACTGTGTGTTCGTTGAATCGAAAAGATATCCTGGTACCCCCGCATGATCTTTCAGAAGGCTTGCGGTCTCGAAGCTCAGGCCCAGAAAGTCTTTCGGTATTTGCCTCCCCCGAATTTCCCGATTGACGGTAATTGTAACCGGCCCCTGCCCGAACACCGGTCCTCCAATTGCGGCAAGGACACAAAGGGTTAACCAGATTCTCGTACAACTCAGAAAGCAAATCCTTTTAACATGGGCAACGTACAGACAACTTGGCCAATTGCCCCCACACCGTCCTGCCCTCCTGGAAGGAGCTGGCAAGGCAGGTGTCCCCCTTCTTATGTTAAGAGGAAGTGTAGCGGGATTGCTTAGCAAGAAATGACCACCGGAGTGCAGAAATTCTTTAGCCCATCCCGCCGGATTTGCCGGCAGTAGTCCACTCGGCGAAGCCAACTTCACTATCACTTGTGAACTAGTATTCTCTCCAGTTCTTCAAGGCTCTTCCCCTTTGTCTCAGGCAGCCTGAAAATGACGTAGATCAGAAGCAGAATGCACATCACTCCGAAGATCCCGAAGGCGGCTCCGCCCCCGAGCCTGTCGAGTACCACAGGGAAAGTCAGTGAGACGAGAAATGTAAATGTCCAGAGCGTTACGATTGCCACGGACATCGCTTTGCTTCTAAGCCTGTTGGGAAATATCTCGGCTATTACCACCCAGGCGACGGGACCGATCGAGACCGCAAACGACGCGATGAAGACCAGGATGAAAACGAGTATAAGATAGCCTTCGAAGTGTTTCAGGAAAAAAGCACCGGACATGACCAGGAGAGATACGATCATACCGATTGCCCCAACGATCAGAAGCGGCTTTCTTCCCCACCTGTCAATAAGCCGGAGGGATACGAGAGTGAAAATCAAATTGACTGCGCCCACAGCGACGGTCTGAATAAATGCAGAGTTCGTCCCGTTCCCGATCTTCTGAAAAATTATGGGAGCGTAATACATAATTGAATTAATCCCGGTCATTTGTTGGAAGAAGGCCAGGAGCATTCCAATGACGAGAATAGGCCTCAGTTCCTTTGAAAAAACGTCACGATAAGTCCCTGCATCTTCGCTCGCGATGCTTTTCTCTATTTCGGCCAGCTCATGATTTGCACTCTCGTCGCCGCTTATTTTGCTAAGGACTTTGAATGCATCATCGATCTTGCGTTTTTGCACCAGCCACCTTGGACTCTCGGGGACGAAAAACAACGCGACAAAAAACAACAATGCAGGAAGACCCATAACCGAGAGCATCCATCTCCAGTTATCTCCCCCGGTCCCCACAAGAAGATAGTTCGTAAAGAAGGCAATTAGAATTCCGATGACAATTGCGAGCTGGTTGAGCGAAACGAGCGCACCGCGTCTCTCACCAGGTGAAATCTCCGAGATATACATCGGAGAGAGCATCGATGCCGTGCCGACGGCGATCCCGCCGAAAAATCTGAAGGTAATGAAAACCCATAACCTGGCGGCAAGTGCCGATCCGGCCGCTGAGACCACGAAGACGAGCGCCGCTGCACGGAGAGTATTTCTCCTTCCGAACAGATCACCGGGCTTCCCGGAGAGCGTCACGCCGACAATACAGCCGACAAGAAGGCTGCTCACCGTCCATCCGAGACCAACATCGCTTAGATGAAAATACGGTTGGATGAACGGCGTAGTGCCTGAAATGACGGCGGTATCGAACCCAAAGAGTAGTCCGCCAAGTGCAGCCACTACAGACGCCACAAGTAAATAGAGACTATTTTTTTCTTTCATGAGATCACCTGATCCTATTCCTGGCTAAGGCTCTCGTCACGTCCGGACAAAAGCCTTTATCGTAGCGCACTCTTTTCCCTCACTCCTGCCGAAGGGACTTACCGAAAATGTTCCGACGGCCGCCGGAACTATGAATGTTTCTGCGTAATGCACGATAACTGGGTCAAACCCTTTTGAAGGACTTTCCACTATAACTTCATCACCTTCAACAAGATTTATGACGTTAACGCTCCCGTTTGTGTTATGTACAACTCTTTTGTTGAACCAATGCCTTCTAGTCTCTATGAATTCCCGTTCGTGGAGTCCTGTGCGCTCTTCAACCCAACCATCCCCGGCGGCAACTCTTTTAATTCTGTTCACCAGGTTCGCCCGGGTCCACTGTGTGATCCTGTCCCACTGAATCACATTCTTCCCGTGTGCCACGTTTATGGGTCTTGGTTTACCGTCAAGACCAAGCCTTCCCCAGTCCCACAATTTGAACGTAAAAATGTAAGGCGTTGCACTTATTTCCAGCACCATGCAGTCTTTGCCGGAGCAATGGACTGTACCTGCCGGAATTAAGAAATGGTCATGCTTCTTAACCGGCCAGGTCTCGACATACTTTTCGGCCTCAAATCGCTTCTCGCCGCCCTCTGCGGTCTCGAGATCGTGCACCATCTTTTCAGGATCGGTTCCCTCTTTGAGCCCGAGGTAAACGACAGCACCGTCCTTTGCGTCCATCATGTAGTAACTCTCGTCCTGAGTATAATGTACTCCGAACTTCTCCTGGATGTACTCCGTAAGAGGATGCACCTGAAGACTCAAGTTTCCTCCGCCCATGGTATCAAGAAAATCGAACCGAATCGGAAATTCGTCTCCGAATCGTCCATGGACAGCTTCACCGAGAAGACTCCGCGGTTCGATGAAGACGAGATTGATTGACGGCAACTCGATGATCTCGTTTTCAAATTTCAGCAACAAGCTGTTTTCTTCCGGAACGCAGTTGAAGCACCAGCCGTAATTATTCTCACGCGGTTCGAGATTGCAGAATTTTTCCATCCACTCACCGCCCCAGGGTGCAGGATCGAAATATGGAACGACACTGAAAGGTCTTTTCAGGCATTGCCTGAGCCCGTCACGGACGGCCCCTCCCAGCACAAGTTTCGGCTTGTCTCGATCGTTTGTGTCCAGGACAAAATCCCAACTGTTCATCAGTTTCTTCTTCAATTTGTCACAGACGCGCCAATCCACGAAATAGCCCTGCTTGTAAAGGAGCATCCAATCTTCAACATCCTTGTTATTTACGCCGAGGTTATTCACTTCATGCCGACGCATCCGAAGCTGGATTTCCCACCGTGCCATGTCCGCGTAAACCAGCAAATCGTATCTCCGCGGAATAACCGCCGCGCCTGTACCGACTATCAAAACTGTCCCTGTGGCAATATCGTCGATCTGTTTTCGCGCTTCCGCCAACCTTCCCGGCTCGAAATAGTCGTCAATCTCAAGCCGCGACATGTATCCAAAGAGCCGATCATCCGTCACCTCGGGATGGACCATCTCCTTTATCGCGTCACGACATTTGTAAAGTGATGCCGACCTTATCGCCAGCGAGGGGCCAAAGCCTCTTTCCAGTTGGTCTGTGATTTCATCCTCGAATGCACCCGGATAAATCTCAACGACGACGACTTTTTTTATCCCAACAACCTCATTGCAAGCCCGAGTAAGTCTCGCGGCAATTTCCTTCCAGCCGGTGGTTACCCTCTCGGTCCCTTTTACAACTATGTGAGGATACCTGTCAAAAGCGGTCATCAACTACTCTCATGATCAAAGATAAACAATGTCAGTGTTCATTTTAGCCATTCAACTGAGCAAGG
>JAJYOS010000327.1 GCA_021796055.1 Bacteroidota bacterium | reverse complement strand
TCAGGAGCTCTTCGTTCATGTTATTCAGGAAAGGATGCTTGTGTAGCGATTCCGTCAAGTCTTGCGGTTCCATGACTAATCTCCTTTTCGCTGTTGTGTCTCAGTACCTCTTATTGCCTGTACTTCTGCGGTCAGGTCGATCCCGACCGGGCACCATGTAATGCATCTGCCGCATCCGACACATCCGGAGACTCCGAATTGATCCACCCACGAAGAGAGCTTGTGCGTCAGCCATTGCCTGTAACGGGACTTGGTGGACATCCGGAAATTTCCGCCTGCGACCTTTGAAAAGTCTACGGTGAAGCACGAGTCCCACCTTCTGAACCTTTCGGCATTCTGGCCGGAAAGATCCGTTGTATCTTCGACAGTCGAACAAAAGCAGGTCGGACACACCATTGTGCAGTTTCCACAAGTAAGGCATCTCTTGGCGACATCGTCCCAGTGCGGGTGTTCAAGGTTCTCGGCTAGGAGTGCCGGAAGACCGTCTGTCTCCATCTTTTTGGTTATTCTGGACTCGGTTTGACGCATGATGGCGTCTGCCGTTGCCACCTCCTGCGGACTCGCTGCGCTTGTCTCAACGAGATCCATAACGGAAGCTCCAAGTTCAGTCCCTGCCTTTACTATGAAGAAATGCCGGCCATCGCGCAGCACCTCCGTCAACGATATATCAAAATTATTCTTCGCTTCTGGACCTGTCTTCATGGAGCTGCAAAAACAGGTGCCCCCCGCAGTAGTGCAGTTTACGGCGACGATGAACAGATTTCGTCTTGCCGCAGAGTATGCGTCGTCCCTGTATTTTCCGGCCTGGAAGACTTCATCCTGAATGAGAATAGCGCTGAGCTCGCATGGACGGACACCAACGAAAGCGTACTTCATATCGTCCGTATTCTCGTTTGATATCCCAAGGGACTTCCCGTCCTTCCTGATTGTGAACAGCTTTCGTACGGGAGGGTAGAGAAATCTTTTCCATGATTGCGGAGCGGCGTTGAAGTTGAAGTAGGATGCTCCGCTTTGTTTCGTGAGCCGGTAATTTGCGGGCGATTGTTCATCCGACCAGCCGACGGGGAGGTCGTTTACAGAATCTAATTTATCGTAAACGATGGCGTCGTCTCTCAGTATGGGACCGACCGTCGTGTAACCGCTCCGCTGGAGTGCAGTGAGGAGCTGTTGAAGGTTGCTCGCTTCTAATTTCGAAGTGTTATTCATGATATGAAGGAAATCGTTTTTGTCTCTCCAGACTCTGCAATGGCTGTGCCATATAATGTGCAGCGTCAAATCGCTCTGCAGGCACATCGCCTGTCTGCGGATGTGAGACTCATGTGGCACAAATAGACACCGGAGTCCGATAATGACTGCTTGCATTTTCTCCAGGGGAATGCGGCGGCTGTTTAATTCCTCTACACGCCAGTACATTCAGCATTAAGGAGGTCTTCTTGCGGAGGGACGGGACACGATCCGAAAAACCTTCATGTTGAACCACAGTTTCAATGCCTTTAAATTGATGCCTATGATGAGGTCGAAGGGCATTGTCGTATTCGTCCTTTTTCTGACACTGTTTGTATGGCCGGTGTTCGAAATCTTCGACACGGAGGTGTTCGTACTGGGCGTGCCGCTTCCGATCGTCTATCTTTTCACGGTGTGGGGATTATCCGCGGTCGTCGCATATAGAGGGGGAAAGTAGGGGATTGACAGACTATCCATTTATCCTTCTGGCTGTTCTTCTGGTTTATCTGGGCATACTCTTCCTGATAGCTTATTGGGGCGAGAGACATGTCGAGTGGCTGAACCGGAATCGATGGCAGCTTCTCTACATCCTTTCAGCGCAGGTCTACTGCACGTCATGGACTTTCTACGGGAGCATAGGTTTTGCCTCGCATTATGGAATCGAATATCTGGCGGTCTATACCGGACCTGTCCTCATCCTCCTGCTGACTGAAGTTCTTCTGATGCCGATTTTGAGGCACGTGAAAAGGGAAGGGGTGACTACAGTTTCTGATTTCTTGAGCAGCAGATACGGCGGATCGAGATCCATTGCAGTCGTTACGTCCATGGTCCTTTTCATGAGTATAATTCCTTACATCGGGTTGCAGGTTCAGGCACTTTCAAATTCGTTTTCGACCCTGGCGAGCGGGGGCGGCCGGGCATACATCGAAGCCACTCTTATAGTTCTTATCTTCCTTGCAGTTGTGGCAATATTGTATGGGGGAAGATACATAGATTTCACAAGACCACAGTACGGGTTGATGTCCACTGTGGCCTTTCAGTCGTTGGACAAGCTCGTGTTCTTTCTCATTGCGAGCGTCTTCATAGTTTTTGTAATCAGCGGCGGCCCGCTCAATATCTTTCATCTTTCGGTAGCCAATCCGGATTTGAAACCCCTTATGTTCACCGGGTTTGCAGATCACCCTTACCTTATGTGGGCCTCCATCAATATCTCTTCCGCAATAGCGTACATTCTCCTGCCGCGACAGTTCCACACGATATTCGTACAGAACCGGGATGAGAAGGATCTGAAGACGCTTGCGTGGTTCAGCCCTCTATATCTTCTCATGATAAATCTGTTTGTAATCCCAATTGCGCTGTCGGGTAACTTGTTTGGTCTGCCAGTCGCAAAGGCAGACGACTTCATACTCACGATTCCCCTGAAGACCGGCTATAACATAATAGCATTGGTCGTGTTCCTCGGCGGATTTTCGGCAGCGGCGTCTATGATACTCGTTGAGAGCATAGCCGTGTCGAAGATGCTCGTAACTGATATCGGGGTCCCCGGCCTGATGTCAATATTCAGGCGGCGGGAGAAACAGGTTGACCTTTACAAGCTCGTTCTTTATTCCACAAGGATAGCAATCCCCCTCATCATACTGTTGGGATTCTTCTACAGCTATTTCATGTTGGTCGAAATCGGGCTGACGTCGTTTGTCGGGGTGGCACAGCTTGCCCCGTCTTTCCTTATCGGGCTGTTCTATAAGGACGGGAACAAAAAGGGGGCGCTGGCCGGAACAGTCACAGGAACCGTCGTATGGCTCTATACTATGATCATTCCGGCATTGTCGAAGGCTGAGATCCTCCCCGCGGGAATCGCCGCGAGAGGACCATTCGGCATTCGGCTTCTGAGTCCTTTGGATATGTTCGGCGTTTTCAATTCTGACCCGATAACGAACGCGCTGTTCTGGTCCCTGTTCTTGAATGTCATGGCATATCTTCTTGTGTCTGCGTTCACAAGGAGAGCCGGGAGTGAGAGCCACGCCGCTGCCAGGTTCTTCAATATCTCCGGTGAGCCCGAAGAGCCTTTGGCGGCAGAACTCGTGAAAATACAATCTGAACTCGGCAGATTGCTTACCCCGTCTGTCGGCCCTGCCACTGCAAAATCGATCGTAGCCGAAGCTTTCACATTAGACTCGTCAAAACTCTCCAGAATGCTCGAGGAGTTTGGGGCTGCCCTTGAGAAAGAGAAGAGGCTGGCATCGATAGGAGAATTGTCGGCGAGCATCGCACATGATCTTCGAAGTCCCATAGGCGCCATCAGGCTTTCAATGGGCACGCTCGAAGAGCTTGCAAAGGATA
Organism: Bacteroidota bacterium; assembly: GCA_021796055.1. Next base: position 3,622 of record JAJYOS010000327.1, on the reverse strand, counting down.
ATCCTGAGGGGATGACGACGATAAACAACGCGAAGGCAGCGATGACACGGATCGAGAAGCTTGTCAACGATATCCTGTGGTATTCGAAGGCTGATGTGCTGAATAAAGTCCGAATTTGCGCGAAAGACGCCATCGACGACACGATCGAGTTGCTGCGAAAGGAAATCGAGATCAAGCGGATTTCCGTTCATGTCTATTGCGAAGATTCTGTCGTGTTTTGGGCCGACGCAACGAGGATAGGTGAGGTCCTCACGAATCTCATTTCGAATGCAATCGAGGCGGTCGAAGAGAAAGTGGGAAGCATCTCTGTCTCGGCAACGACCGACGATCAGAACCTCACGTTTGAAATTGCGGACAACGGGAAAGGAATAAATCCGCAGGCGCTCGGCAAAGTATTTACGCCGTTCTACACCACTAAATCGAGCGGAACAGGGCTGGGGCTCCCGATTGTGAAGAGACTCGTAAACGCACACGGAGGAGATGTAAGGATCGAATCCGATGAAGGAGCGGGAACGCGGGTGATATTGGTTTTCCCGCGGACGGATTTTTTCCGGCAGACCGTTGAACCTATATCCGGAGGGCTGGAGGATTGAAATGAATACCAATCTAAACATCTTAGTGATTGACGACGACCCTCAATTTGCGGAGGCGGTGAGAGGAGCGTTGACGAGAGCAGGGAGCAGCGTGACGGTCGCACTGAGCGGCGGCGAGGGCGGAAGTTTGTTTTCGACAGGCGAGTTCGATATAGTGATTGTGGATAAGGGCCTCCCCGATTATGACGGGATCAAGCTTGCTGCCGCACTGAAGGGGCAAAAGCCCAACACGATGATTATTGTAGTTACCGGACTTGGCAACGAAGATGATGCCATGGCTGCGGTCAAGGCTGGGTGCGACGACTATCTCTTCAAACCGTTCAGCAACGAATCTCTCCTCTTCAGCGTCAGGCGGCTTGTAGAGTTTCAATCCCTCAGACTGGAGAGGAAGCTGACCATAGAAAAGGGGAGGCAATCGGCCGACATCCTTTTCATCTCCGGAAAGAGCAGGCGAATGGAAGATGCACTTGAGAAAATCGCAAGAGTCAGGGACCTCGATGCGACGGTTGTCATACAGGGAGAGACGGGGACCGGGAAGGAGTTGGTCGCGAAGGCCATTCACTACAGCGGTAACCGGAGCAACAATCCGTTTGTCGAAGTCAACTGTTCGGCGCTGCCCGAGCAGCTTTTCGAGAGCGAGTTATTCGGGCACGTGAAGGGAGCTTATACCAACGCGACAAACGACAACAAGGGGTTCTTCATCGCAGCAGACGGCGGTACGCTTTTCCTTGACGAAATAGCAGACATGCCGATATCGGTTCAACCCAAGCTGTTGAAAGTGATCGAGGAGAAGAGAGTGACGAGACTCGGTGCGACGGCTCCAAAGGTTATCGACACGAGAATAGTAGCTGCGACTTCAAAGCCTCTGGAACGCGAAGTGGCGTCCGGCAGACTGCGAAGCGAGTTGTTTTATAGATTGAACACCGTCGTCATAAACTTGCCGCCGCTTCGTGAGAGGGTGGACGACATCTCTGACCTCGTCGCTTATTTTGCACGGCAGTCATCCAAGAAATGGGGTAACCCGAATGTGAGGTTTGCGAATGAAGCGTTGCGGCAGATGAAGAGCTACAGCTGGCCGGGCAATGTAAGGGAGCTGAGAAATGTAGTTGAAAGAAGCATAATAATGAGCAATTCGGACTTAATTGAACGAGTAGAACTCGGCATGGCTTCTCTCGAAGGGAGTTTAGATCTTAGCAGGCCATTTCAGGAGGTCAAGAAAGAAGTAATCGCCGGTTTCGAAATTCGCTACTTCAGCACTCTCCTGAAGGAGACAAAAGGAAACCTTACGGAAGCCTCAAACAGGGCGGGGATGAACATAAAAAACCTTTCCGAAAAACTGAAGCTGTATGGGATAAGCCTGAAAGAGTTCAAGGCTTAAATGTAATTTCCACATCAGTGAGCATCGGGTGTCCTTCGTCGTCCAAACGGACTATTGAGCTCATTCCCCAAAGCCACGGCAGCTCTTCCACCAGCTGGGAGATCCTTCCGAGGAATTCGACGCACTTCTCCGATTCGGGAATACCGACACTTTCCAGCATCGCCCTTGCGTCGCGGTCTGTCAACGGCGTGATCCTCTGAATGTCTTGTTTGCCGGGAATGCTAAGGACAATGAGCGGGCCGAAATGAGGATCCGATTTTATTCTGAGACGGCAATCGCCCGCCAGCTGTCCGGGATAGCCCGGGCTCCCAACCTTCAGGCCGAAGAAAGTAAGAAGTTCAGCAGACTTATTCGCCGTTACCTTTACGGATTCCTGTCCCGACGCGTCCCGCTCCAAATAATTTTTGAGTACTTCATCTAGACTTGAACGGGCAGAGCTGATATCGACATCTTCATACCACAGTAATCTGCCCTGTGCTTGCCTGCGATTCTCCGCATATTCGGTTACCCTTGCCAACGCGAGTGCAGCAGACTCGGGGAATCGGTAAGACGGGAAAACCGCCCGTCCCTGCAATTGCCTGTCGCCGCCTTCAGAGGATGCTGTCGACTGTGAATTCCCGTTTTGGAACGAGGCAGACGCCGCCGTTCGGACGGCCTTTGCAGTTCCCATCAGGCACAGAAGTACCGGTTTGTTCATCTGAGCGACTTTATCCGAGAAGATGACGCCTCTTCTTATGGCTCTGCCGATCGGATCGGGATCGCAGCCACCGATGCAGGCGAAAATCGCGATAAGCGAGTCAACATCTTCCCTCTTCAACAGCGCAGTTACGGAACGCTCATAATCTTCGGCAGTGGCGAGCGGGCCGAGGTTCACCGCATCAGCCTTTGCCACCGCAAGCCCGTTGGCTTCGCAGGCGTCGGCACATATTGTAAGGGCTCCGCCTGCATTGCTTATGATGGCCACCCGATCGCCCTTCGGCAGCGGCTGGTGGGCTAACAACATCGTTATGTCGAACATCTCCTCGAGGGTCTCGGCCCTGATTACCCCGGCCTGTTGAAAGAGCGCGTCCACATCGACATCGCTTTCAGCCGCTGTGCTCCGCACTTGTGCCGTCTCGCGGCCTGCTTTACTCCGGGCACTTTTGACACAGAGCACAGGCTTCTTGTAGGAAATCCTCCTGGCGACCCTTGCGAACCGGCGCGGGTTTCCGAAACTCTCGAGGTAGAGAAGGGCAATGTCTGTCGACGGATCTTCCTCCCAGTATTGCAGAAGGTCGTTGCCGGATACGTCTGCGCGATTCCCGCTCGAAACGAAAGTCGAAAAACCTATTCCGCGCTCGACGGCATAGTCGAGGATCACGACACCGAGCGCTTCGGTGTGAGAGTAAAACCCCACCTTGCCGTGAGGAGGCATTACTTCGGCAAGGCTCGCGTTTAATCCAATTCCGCTTTGAGTGTTGATGACGCCGAGACAATTGGGGCCGATGAGGCGCATGCCGTTTGACCTGACAATTTCCACAAGCTCCTTCTGAAGTCTGGTGCCCTCTTCTCCCTGGTCCGCAAAACCCGCACTTAATATAATGATACCCTTGGCCCCGACCTCTGCGGCTTCATTAACGACCTGCAGGACATTTGCCGCAGGCACTGCGAC
>JAJYOS010000326.1 GCA_021796055.1 Bacteroidota bacterium | reverse complement strand
ATCGGGAAAAGACAACCCAAAGCAATCGCACTTTACAGGAAGATGAGCTACAACGTGATTTGGAACTACGGCTGGTATGCCGGCACAAATAGCGGTGCATTCTTGGTAGAACGATCTCCTTCGGTGGTGCTCATTCTGGTTTCTGAAGTAGCTCCTCACCTCGGCCAGCTGATTCATCGGATTTCCTCCGCTGTGAATGATCGTGGCGCTATTTATCCGCCGCCGCTTCAGGAGCGTGCCGGAACTTCAGCCCTTGAGCAATGAATATCGCCATGACTACAGCGAACACGAGGAAGTTTCCTGCTGCGTCGGCGAGCAGAAGTCCGGAAGTACCGAACTGTGAATATCCGAATCCGTCGAGCCATGTCATGTATGCGAGTGGAATGCTTCCGGCTGCTGACAACGCGCTGTAAAGCGTGCTTACATCCTGCGCGTCAGGTCCGACGATCTCAACAATGAGTGCCGTGAATCTCGCCCAGCAAAGTCCTTGAGTGATGAGATAGAAAATCGTGCCGATGAGGTAACCCGTCGATCCGCTCACCGCCATGAGTACGATTCCCGCAATGCCGTTTGCGAGCCCGGCTGCCGCATAAACAATCCGCCTGTCCCAGTCACCGGGGACCAGCGCACCGATGAGCGAGCCGACCGCGAGCGCGATCCCACCACCGAGTCCGTTTATCCAGATGACTCCCGATGCACCGACTCCATAATGTGATGCGATCGCAGGCAGCAGAAGTTGAGCTGCGCCCGTGCCTGCGGGTGCCATGAGGAGAAGAGTGCTCCATCTTCGCACCGGGACCTTGAAGACCCCCCCGATCTCACGGCTGATTGCAGAGAGCCGTCCCTTAAACCAGTGCGATGCAGCCGGTACCTTCTCCGGAAGAGTGAGTGCGATCAGTCCGGGAAGACAAAGTACTAACGCCAGTATCATGCCTGTGAAGAAGACCGGGAGGCGGGTCACAAACCATAAAACAAGTGCGCCACCAAGTGCACCTCCGGCCAGGTAACCGGCCTGGTTCCAGGCCGCGGCTTTTGATTGCTCAACCGGAGATAGCGTTGTCACCATGAGTCCGCCGGATGAAGCCAGTACAAGCGAAATGGTCATACCGCCGATCAACAGAAGTGCCGTTAGCACATGCAGACTTGCCGAACCCACCAACGGCAGAGCTATCCACAAGAGTACCGCGGTTGTAACGGCGGAGATCACCAGCCACGTCCTGCGGCGGAGCCTGACGTCGACAAGAGGTGCCCAGAGGAAAACGAGAATGTTCGGGAGCTGGAGAAGTGAACCGATAGTTCCTATCTCATAGACCGAAACGCCGGCTTTGCTCAGGAGAAACGGAAGTGGCGTCGCGGTGAAGCCGACATAAACAGCGACCGGAAGAATAAGAATGCCGAACGCCCATGGTGCGGGCCATGAGTGTGGTTTGTTACTCACATGTGGTGCCCGCAAGAGCCGAATTGTCGTACTCGATGTTGATCATCCTGATAATTCGTTAACGGATTATCACGCGCAAAATGTTCCTTGCAGATCCCCCGTTCTCAGGATTTCCTTCGAGCCTGCCGGCTCGCCGCCTTCTATTTGATTACACCCCTGAGCCACTCGCAGTACTTAGATATGTTTGCCGCATCGATGATTCCGTGACCGCCTTCTTTGCTTGTGACGAATTCGGCTTTTGCCCCGGCTGCCTCCAGCTTTCCGACGAGTCGCTTGGCAAGCTCGTACGGACAATTCAGGTCGTTTTTGCTGTGGCAAATGAATGCCGGGACGCCGTTGAATGGCTTCAAGTATTTCTCGTAGAGAAAGTCGGGAAATCCTTCCCCGATCCACCTTGTTGCGAGGCTTGGATTCCCCGAAAAGACGGCGACTCCTTTGAATAACCGGGGATACTCGTAGAAAATTCTGTATGCACCGTACCCGCCCATAGAAAATCCGGCGATGACAATTCTGGCCGTATCGACGGCATAATTCCGAATCGCATCATCGATGGCTTCCCTGACATCGATTTCGGCGCCATCGGTTGTGAAGCAGTTTGAAGTGCCCCGGTCGTAGGGAGCAATTTCGACGAAGTCGCCTTCCGTCAGCTCCGTTCCGCCGAGCATGCCCGATCGTCGGACCCGCTGCCGTGGAGCATTACGAGCAGCGGATATTTCCTGGTGGAGATGTAGTTATCCGGAACTCTGACCGTATACGGCTGTAGCGTCGTATCGATTGCCGACGGAAACGCGCGCCGGTGCTCTCGACAAGAACGTGACCGTAGATGTCGGTTACTCGAAACGCGTAAGGCAGTTTCCTTGTGCCGCCCCATCTTGATATTCCAAAGGGGATCAACGACATTTGAGCCTTCACATCGAATCCTCCGGAATTTGTTTCATGACTGCGTCATTTCAATATTTCTCCCAGCTCGGCCGTCCATGCGCAGCCGGGGTAGTTCGCGCAACCGGCGAAAAATCCCCGCCGTCCTTTCTTTACGCGAATCTTGCCCGCGCAGACCGGGCAACTCTCGCCGTTCACCTCGAGCACCGCTTCGATAATCTTACCGTCCGCAGGCACTGTGACGCACTGGCTGTCTGCGCACTGCGCCACGATCATCCCCCGCATTTCCTTCAGCTCCATCTTGCCGCCGCAGACGGCGCAGTGGGCGTCGACTGCCTTGTTGCCGGTGCCCGTCAGCTTGGAACTCCTTCTCGGGAGTACGTAGTTGAACACCTTCGCAATCTCAGGTACGGCTAACCGCAGGCTGAAAAGCTTGTCGCGCCCGAGGATATCGAATACGTGGAGTATCTTCCCGTCGATCAGCCAGAAGAAAAGATCCGACTTGTCTGAGGTGATGAGATTCGTGTTCTTAAGCTTCTGCTGCAGGACGCTCATTTCGAGCGAGGCGAATTCTTTTGACGTCTCCACTTCCTTGTTGAGGACATATTTGAAAAATTGCAGTTTTGCCTTCACAGGCTGAACGAGTTTCAGCTCTTCGGACGATCCCTGTATGTCCCTCAGAAGAGGTATCGTGCTGTCCACGAACCCGTGATGTACTGAAAGCGCGGTCAGGTTCTTGCCGATATAGTACTTTCCGCTTTTGTCATCCATCTGAAGTGTCGATATCGATTTATCGCGCTGCAGCGACCTCAGAACGAACCTGAGCAGGGAATCCTCGCTCGATTTCGACAGGAGGTACTCGTGATTGCCGACGAAGAGAAGACGTTTCTTTGCCCGTGTCATTGCAACGTTCAGGAGACGCTCTCCTTCCGAGATATCATCGTGTTCTCTGTCGTAAGTCGACAGGAGCACCCCAAGCGGGAGGGGGTTGTCGTCCACGAAATCGAAAACGATTACGTCGCGCTCGTTTCCCTGAAATGTGTGCACAGTTGCGGCGGAGATGACGGCGCTGTCGAGGTTCATACTGTTCAGGACGCTGCGGAGGAATCGTGCCTGCGCTCTGTAGGGAGTGATTAAGCCCACCGTTTTCGCTCCGCGCTTGAGCGACTCGACTCCGAGATCGATTGCTGCGATCCCGGAAAGTATGTTGACTCTGCTGTTCGAAGTTGCCTCACGAAATGTGTGCGACCGAAGGGCCGACGTATCATAAAAGACGACAGGTTCTTGCTTTTGCTCTGACGCTTTTATCTGCTGACTTGCCTTCAGCCTTCCCGCATAAATTCTGTCGTTGACCAGCTCCATAATCGGAAGCTGCATGCGGTACTGGATTTCAAGGACGCTCATGCGCGGATGCGGTTTCGACATGTACTTGTGCATCTTTGTCTCACGGAAGATATCTTTCGCGAGCACGTTCAGCACCCGCGTCGAAGACTGTGTAATTGGCGGAATTTGCATGAAATCGCCGAAGATGGCCACGCGGTTTTTTGCAAGGGCGGCGGCATAGACGACGTACGGCAGGTATAACATACTCGCCTCGTCGATTAGAACTGCGTCGAATCTGCGAGAGAACACTTGTGATGAGATTGCCGCCTTGGCAGCTGTGCAGCCGACCAGGTTTGCCTGCTGGACTATCTTACTCTCCTTGCCGTAGGCCTCCTCACGCAACGAGTATAGCTGCTCGCGAAGGTTTCCGAGCTTCTCCTGGTTTGTTCCGCGCCGGGAACGCGGGTTTCTCATCCTGGTCATTACTGCCTGGATGTCGGTTTCGATTTTTCCGATCGTGGCGTACAGCCCCGGGTTTTTGTCACGTGCGACATATTGTGGCAGAGACCACGGGAAGTCCGCAAGCTCGGGGAGTCTGGGAATTCCGAACCTGACAAATTTTCCCTCGAAGTACTCGTTCTGTTCCTGCAGATACTCGAGCGTTTTTTCGAGCGCGATATCGACCGCAATGTTGGTGTTGGATATGATGAGCACTTTCTCGCCGCACGCGACGAGGTTCGCCGCCGCGAACGCGAGAGTCTGAGTCTTGCCGGTGCCGGGAGGTCCCCATACGAAAGAAACGGGGCGTCTTAAGACGGAGCGTGCCGCATTGACCTGGAACTCGTTCAGCTGCTTCGGGTCGAGCGACAGATCCGCCTCGCCCTCCTGGTCGCCGTCATCGCCGAAAAGCGTTTCTACGATTCCGACATCTTTGTCCTCAAGTCCTTCGAGCCGTTCGATCAGCTGTTCGAGGAGGAAGAAAGGCGCCGTCCGGAGTATTGCCTGTTCGACAGAGTCGCCGATATGATTCTGCAGCAGGAACACGATCCGATCCCCCTCGATGGCAATGACGGTGCCGCGCGTCGTGTCGTCAGAGACTTCAATCTCGACAGGCGTGTCCTCGATGATTCTGGTTTCATCTTCAAGTCGGAACTCATAGAGAAACTCCGTCTCTGCATTGCCCAAGAATTTTCCCGTCGACAGGGAATAATTGCGCGAGGAGTAGTTCCGCAATGCCTCGATCTCATTCTGAAGTGCGGTAATGTATAAAGAAATTCTTTCCTGTAGTGCGGAATGCTCTTCTGTTAGATTCATCGTCGGCTTTTACTCCCTGAAGAATCCGATTGGATGTTTCGGCTTTTCCGGCGGGGGAGCCATCAGTTCCGCGATCGCCTGGAAGATTGCCTGTATCTCTTCGTCGTGTTTTTCAAGCTTCATTTCAAGCTGCTTCAATTCGGCAGCGAGTTCTTTGTGGGTCGAAATCATCTCCCTCAGTTTTACAAATGCCCGCATTATGGCGATATTTGCCTGAATAGCTCTTTCACTTCGCAGTACGCCGGACAGCATTGCGACCCCCTGCTCGGTGAATGCGTACGGGAGGTAGCGCCTGCCGCCGCGGCTTCTGTTGTTTGAGGTTTCAATTTGAAACCTCAAAACCTTCTCGACTTCTCCGCTTTCTGACGAATCCAGCCGGAACATGAAGTCTTCGGGGAAACGGCTCCGATTCCGTTTCACGGCCAGGTTCAGAGACTTTGTGGGTACACCGTACAATTCTGCAAGATGAAAATCCAACATAACGCGCCGTCCTCGGATCACGAATATTCTGTCCTCAATGACCTCACGAGAAATCATGCTCTCACTAGCCTTCATAACAGATCCTCCGGTTCGGGTGAGAGACTTCCGGAATGAGCCACAGAGTGTCGAGACTTCGCTTTCGCCATCTTCACCTCATCCGCTTCGCGATCACGATCGGCCTCTTGTATGTCATCAGATTATTTCCATCCGGTCCTGTTACTTCCACAAACATAATATACAAACCAAACCTGACAATCTTCCCGGAAGCGTCTCTTCCGTCCCAAACCAGCCTTCCCTTAGAAGGGAGAACCAGGTTGTCGAAAGGCGTCGCGATGAGCCTCCCGACCGAGTCGAATATTCGTACACGCGTCCTGACTGATGAAGTCTGAAAGGAATAATTAATGAATGTGAAATCGTCATGTCCATCTCCGTCAGGTGAAAACGGGTTTGGCTCGACGGTAATTCCTCCGGCGGCAGTTTCACCGGAAACAAACAGGCTGTTCCTGCTTCCGGGAGTGCCGCCTGTCTGTGAAACGGAAGTCGACCAGCTCGTCCTGTCGTTGGAGGGAAGTCGCGGATTGATTCTCTCCAGTGATCTGCCTGACGTCTTTGCTATGTCCGCGTTGTGCCATGATGGCAAATAGTAGACGCTGTCGACCTGATTTCCCGACGGATCCGAAATAACGACGCAGTCGCCTTCGTCACGCAGTTTAAGCGATCCTGACATAGTCACGCATCCGGTATCACTTATGAATTCCAGAATTGACGAGTCGCTGCCGATTGTGTAAAATCCGCCCGGGGTGATAGGCCTGGCACCCGCAGAAACCAGGAAACGTTTTGATTGGTTCGTATGCCAGGTCCACTCACGAAGATCGACGGTGCTTTCCGACGCGTTGAAAATCTCAAAGTACTCACCCATCGACCCGCTACTGTACATGATTTCGTTGATCACGAGTGCCGTCGGCTGATATCTCACGTTAATGAGTGCCGAGAGCGTATCGTTCCTTGAGCGGCTGTCGAGCCGCTGCGATGCCCTTGCAAGAACCAGATATGTACCTGGACGAGCCGGTACGAAAACAAACTCGACTCGAGCGGTGTCTTCAGGTGACAACGGCTGACTGATGCCGCGGGTTTCCGAGAAGGCGACGGACTCGTCGAGCGTACTTGAAATTTGCACGGACGCTGCCACCCCATCAATCTGATTCCTGCCCGCATTGTGTACGGTCACCGCGACGGTTCGGGCCTCAGAAACGCCGGGATCGGTCAACGGCGATTCTATTCTTTTCACTGCAACGTCGTACGAAAGGATCGCCACGCTGTTCTCGGCGCCGGGCGTAGCTCCAGTCGAGTCGTAGGTTTCGTGCCAATTTGTTGAATCGCCGACAGCGAGGTAATCCACCCGTTCCAGAGACTTTCCACCCGAGCCGCCGAAAGAGGGCCGGTAACTCATCGTGTCCAGCAGGTTGCCGAGGTTATCGCGCAATCCCGCGCCGTCGCCGTTGTTGCTCAGTGACGGAATCGGCTGGATAATGAGATTCCTGACAGGCTTGTGGGCCAGAGAGACCGATGAATCTCTGCAGAGGACGGCGAAATCGTGCGGACCCAGGAGTGACCCGTCCGAGATTGCGGAAGATCCGCCACGGGTGACGATTCTGAAATCCGAGAGATCCACGGTGGAACTCCCGGTGTTGTATAACTCTATCCATTCATACTCCGGCGGCTTCGGCGCATACATAATTTCATTTATGACGACCGACTCCGGAGGGAGGCCGA
>JAJYOS010000325.1 GCA_021796055.1 Bacteroidota bacterium | reverse complement strand
ACGTGGAAAAGAAAACGGCTGAAAACGGTTTCAAGGTGCTGCACGTGCACGATGTTCAGAAGACGCTTCAGGACAAGGGGTTCGCCTTTCCTGGCTACAAGATAATAGAAATTTGTAATGCGAAACTCGCCCACATGGTTCTGCAGGCGGACCGGAAGATAGGGCTCATGTGGCCCTGCAAGATAAACGTATACGAAAGGGACGGGAAGAGATTTCTGGCGGGAATGCTGCCAAGCCTGATTTCCGAATTCTTTCCCGAAGCCTCTCTCGGCAGCGTACCTGAAGAGGTGGAAGTTATCATAAAGAAAATCATAAACGAGGTGAAGTAAGATGGCCCATAAGGCAAAGCAGAGAAGCTTTCTCGAGAAGAACATCCATCTGGTCGTTATCGTGGTCGTGGGACTGGTAGTAGGTGCCGTTTATCTGAACAAGTCTAACGGAACGGCGAATGCGTCCACGGCGGCAGGTGTCCCCTCCGAGTCGGTTCCCAGTGCGACTCCCGACAACGGGAACGCCGCTCCTGAGTTCACTCTGATGTCAACAGACGGCAAGTCGGTCAGTTTGTCGGATTACAGGGGAAAGGTCGTAGTTGTCGATTTCTGGGCAACATGGTGCCCGCCGTGCAAAGCAGAGATTCCCGATTTCATAAAGTTGTACTCGAAGTACAAGAGTGATGGTCTTCAGATGCTCGGCATCTCGGTCGACCAGGGCGGTTTGAAGGCGGTCGTGCCTTTCATGAAGCAGTACGGAATCAACTATCCGATACTTCTCGCCTCGGATCAGGTCGTCTCCGCGTACGGTGGCATCCAGGGAATACCCACGACTTTTGTGATAGACAAACATGGGAAAGTCCGTGCGGCGTTCGAAGGTTACAGGCCCGCGTCGGTGTTTGAGGACCTCGTACAGAAGCTCCTGAAGGAAAAATGAAAGCGCACCGCTGGGCCGGTCTTGCCGTAACTCTGCTTCTCCTGGCTTCTTCTGCAAATGCCCAGGAGAAGCTGAAGATACTGCTCCATGTCGATTCGCAGGACCCGGCGCGGCTGGAGATGGCGTTTCATAATGTCCACAGTGTTGAGATGCACACCGGAAAGAAGAATGTCAGGATGGTCGTCGTTGCCAACGGCCCGGCAGTGAAGTTGTTCTTGAAGAATGGCTCAAAAAAGATAGACAGGGAAATAAAAGTTCTCGTGTCGACGGGAAATGTGGAATTCCACGTTTGTGCGACAAGCCTGAGGGCGTTCGGGTATAAGCCTTCCGACGTACTTGCCGATTGCCAGGTAGTTCCAGCCGGAGTCATTGACATCGCGCATCTCGAATCTCTGGGTTACGCTTACATCAAGCCGTGAACGCTTATCTTCTTGCAGCCGTCGGCGCAGTTGGCGGGGGGATTGCAGGTTTCCTAATCGGGAAATTTTTCGAATCGCGGACGCTTGGAGCCTGTCCGATATTGTGCAATCCGAGAATCAGCACGATCTTTTTTGCTATACTGGGAATCATGCTCGCGACGGGCGGGAAGTAATATTAATGGAGATTTGTAAATGAAGATACAGCTTAAGCAGGTTGAAGGTAACACTTATGTCGGCAAGGGCGAATCAAATCACTGGGTGACCGTGGACGCATCACTGAACAGCGGCGGAGCCGACGGCGGTACCAGGCCGATGGAGCTGCTGCTAATCGCTCTTGCAGGCTGCACGGCGATGGACATCGAAAGCATATTGAAAAAGAAGCGTGCCGGGATGACCAACCTCGAGCTGGAAGTCTCCGGGGAAAAGCAGGAAGAATATCCCAAGCGGTTCACGGATATTCACATTACTTACATAATCCACGGCGATGTCAAACAGGCCGACGCCGAACAGGCAGTTCAATTGTCACGCGAAAAATATTGCTCGGTGTCTGGTTCGCTGAACGCGAACGTTACCCACGAAATAAGAATAGTTGGTTAGAGGGATTGCCTGCGCTGAGCGCAGGTGGTTCATTCTGAATTCGCAATTCCTCTATCCGACTCGGATGAATTGAGCCGGAGCCGGCCGGCATTTAAAGCTGTATCTTAAACTTCCCGTTCCATTCCTTCCGCATCTTCTCGAGAAACTGATAATGCGTCAGGTCAAAATGGATCGGCGTCACCGAAATGTATCCCGACTTCAACGCGATTTGGTCCACGTCTTCTTCATGGTCGAATACGTGCATCTTTCCCGCGAGCCAGTAGTAATCCTTGTTCTTCGGATCCTTCCTCTGGTAAAACTCGTCGTCCCATCTGGATCGCCCTTGCCTCGTGTACTTGACTCCCTTGATCTTTTCGGTCGGTATTGCAGGGACGTTGACATTGAGTATTGTGTCTTTAGGCAGGCCTTGTCTCAGGACAAATTTTGCCAGCTTCGCGGAGAATCTCGCCGCCGGTTCAAAATCGGGCTTAGGTGTGAATTCGAGTGAGACGGAAACTGAAGGGATGCCGAGGATGGTTCCTTCCGTGGCGGCGCTCACTGTGCCCGAGTAGATGACATTGACGGCGGTGTTCAGTCCGTCATTGATCCCTGAAATTATCAGATCGGGTTTCTCTTTCAGGAGGGTTCTGATTCCGAGCTTTACGCAATCAGCCGGAGTCCCATCCACAGCGTAACCGAGTGGCACGCCATCCCTGTGAAACTCATAGGCCCGCAGGGGAGTCCTGACGGTGATCGCATGTCCGACCGCGCTCTGCTGGATGCTGGGTGCGACGACAGTGACCCTGGCTATTCTCCTGAGAGCTTTGACGAGGAAGAACAAGCCGGGAGCGTCGATTCCGTCGTCATTGGAAACTAGAATGAGGGGTTTCTTCTGCATTCATAAATTTAGGCATGAAAAACGTCAGATTTAAGCCAAAGGTGACGCCGCCCTGCAATTTTTGTCCGGCCGGATTACAACGAGAAAAAGTTTGTTACTTGAATTGAAATTGTTTATCATACGACAAAGGATTGACCGTGAAATCAGTCATATCGCGCCCTATTCGAGGCGCAACGCTCTGTGAACTAATCCAATTGGGATGAACCCTGCCGCGCTGACCTCTCCATGACTGATCATTCTCATTTTTCCGTTAAGCCTTCAAATTCCCAGATGGACGCATGGGCAATCAAATTATCATTCAACAACAGGGAGAAGTAAAGATGAACATCTACATCGGCAACATATCTAGGGACCTAAGCGAGGAGGAACTGCGCGACGCGTTTTCGGCTTTCGGAGAGGTCTCTACGGTCAACATAATCAAGGACAAATTTACGGGCGAGTATAGAGGCTTCGCATTCGTAGAAATGCCGAATAAGGAAGAGGCAGAGGCTGCTATTTCCGGATTGAACGGTAAGGATCTGAAGGGAAGAGCGCTCAACGTTAATGAGGCCCGTCCCCGTACCGATGATCGTCGCGGCGGCGGCGGTGGAAGAGGCGGACCGAGACGCAGCGGTGGCGGCGGCGGCGGCTTCGGCGGCGGCGGACGCAGAAGATTCTAAGTTGACTTGGCAGGTGACCTGATACAGAGTCACCTGCCCTTCCTTTCCAAATCTATCTCCGGGGTGTGAATTGCGGTTGCGGTCGCAATCCACTCAACTTCCCTTTTACCGCGACGGGGGTGTGTTGCAGTGTCGCATCAACTCACAGGAAGATGCGTGCGGTCCCGAGGGAGGATGTTAGTCTAATATCATGCCCGAAATAGAATCTGTGGTTGCATGTATATGATTTACTAGTTTACCTCGTAAATTGATTTTCAGGCCAGCGGTTGATATATTGACTGCGGTTTTTTTGTAATTTCAAACTCCGGAGGATTTTTTTGCGCAAGAATCGCTTTAAGATCATACTTATCATAGCCGCAATAGCACTTGCGCTCTACTATCTCTACCCGACTTACCAGAGCGCAACATACGATAAGAAGTTGACCGAACTTTCAGGTCAGACTAAACTCGTAGATTATTTGGAGTCGCACCCCCTTCCGCAAATGTCCGATTCTCTGAAAACGGCGGATCTGGACAGTCTCACGCAGGTGTTCGACACAGACAGCATTAATTATTATGATGCAAATGCCAAGAGCATTCAGGACGCGAGACTGAAGCGGATTAAACTCGGATTGGATCTTCAGGGCGGAATGCACATCGTGCTTCAGGTGAATATCCTGAAAATGCTCGAAGACATGGCGAAGAACAAGGACCAGACCTTCAGCCAGGTAATGCAGCAGGTCTCGTCCATAGTTAAGACGACCGGCGCCAATCCTCTTACGGTGTTGTCGCAACAGTTCGATCAGCGCGGCATCCGTCTGAGCAGGTATTACGGCGACATCCGCGACGACAATGCAAAGGTGATGTCGTATCTCAGCGACCAGGCGAAGACAGCTGTAGACCGCGCCATGGAAATCGTCAGAAACCGCGTCGACCAGTACGGTGTGTCTGAACCGTCGATACAGAAACAGGGAAGCACGAGGTTCATAGTTGAGCTCCCGGGTGTAAGCAACGAGACCGAAGTCAGAGAGCTCTTGCAGGGAACGGCCCTTCTGGAGTTCAAGCTGCTGCAACCCGAGGCCATTGTTGTAAAAGTGTTCCAGGCGATAGACGACATTCTCGCCGGCAAGAAAGACACGCTTGCCGCGAAATCGGATACTGCCGCGTCCGATTCAAACATGACCGCAGCCCAGTTTGCCAAACAGCATCCGTTTTTCTCGATCGTCCGGGTCAGCTCGCAAACCGGCGACGCATATGTTGCTGAAAATGACAAAGACAGGCTGGATCGGATTTTGGAGCGGCCCGAGGTTCAACACGTTATTCCTTCCGATTTTCAGTTCCTTTACAGCGCAAAGGCGCAAATCGTCGACCAGGGGCAGAAATATTATGCCCTCTATGTGGTTAATAAACAGGCGGAGTTGACCGGGAGCGTGATTACGAACGCGCAGGCGACCATCGACCCGACCAACAATACTCCCGTCGTTCAGATGACGATGAACTCGCAGGGATCGAGGGAGTGGGCCCGGATTACCGGCGCCAATATTCACAAACGAATCGCCATCGTCCTTGATAACGCCGTTTATTCGGCACCTGTTGTCCAGAACAAGATTCCGAACGGTAGCTCTCAGATAACCGGAATGGCCAATATGGACGAAGCAAACGTGCTCGCAATCGTGCTCAGGGCAGGGGCGCTTCCCGCACCGGTGGACATCGTGGAAGAGAGAAACGTCGGACCGTCTCTGGGTGAAGACTCGATCAGGAACGGAGTCACGTCCGGCGTCGCAGCGCTTGCGCTGATAATCCTCTTCATGGGAGTCTACTATCGTACAGGCGGAGTTGCCGCAGATTTTGCTCTGCTTCTGAACATCCTGTTCATTCTCGGTGTTCTCGCGGCATTTCACGCCACGCTTACACTTCCGGGCATAGCCGGAATGATACTCACGTTCGCAGTTGCAGTCGACGCAAACGTCCTTATATATGAACGCATACGTGAGGAAATGACAACCGGAAAGACCCTGAGGGCAGCCATAGATCAAGGCTACTCCAAGGCATTCACCGCAATCTTTGATGCCAACATAATTTCGCTCTTCACGGGCGCGATCCTCTACCAGTTCGGAACCGGGCCGGTGCAGGGATTTGCCCTGACACTTATGATCGGTATCGTGGCAAGCTTATTCAGCGCTATCGTGATTACCCGGGTGATATTCGATATTATTGTCGAACGCGGCGTCACAAGCATTAACTTCGGTTGATCAACAAGATATTTGATTGGAATAGGAGTCTTATAAATGCGGATTTTTCCGAGAACTAACATCGATTTCATAGGAAGGCGGCATATCTGGTACACTGTGTCCGCCTCCCTGATACTGATCGGTCTTATCACGATAGCGATACGGGGGTTGAACTATGGGATCGATTTCGTGGGCGGCACGGAACTTACCCTCCAGTTTACCCCGGCTTTGCATATTGGAGAGGTTCGCTCTGCTCTGAATAAAATCGGGCATGGCGACGCAGAAATAAAAACATTCGGCACTGCCAACCAGCTTCTGATACGCGTCAAGGCATCCGAGCAAACGGCAAATACAAGCGACCAGATAATGAGCGACCTCAAAAGCAGCTTTCCCAACACGAGGATTCAGCTGCTCGAGGACAACAAGATCGGTCCTGAAATCGGACAGGAACTGAAGAGAGACGCCGTGATGGCAATTTTCTATGGACTGCTCGCCATCCTTATCTATGTCTCCTTCCGGTTCCAGTTCATCTACGCCGTGGGAGCTGTGCTTGCGCTTTTCCACGATGTCCTGATCACACTAGGCGCCGTCGCGATTTTCGGGTGGCTCATCCCGTGGCTGAACATCGAAATTGACCAGACCATGGTGGCCGCTTTTCTGACACTCGTGGCTTATTCGATGAACGATACCGTCGTTATTTTCGACCGAATAAGAGAGAATCTCAAAATCTATAAGGGCGAGAACCTGATCCGAGTGATGAACAGGAGTATCAACGACACACTGAGCCGTACTATTATCACATCGGGCACAGCATTTGTCGTACTGCTTGTGCTGCTGATCTTCGGCGGCGAAGTAACCAGAGGATTTGCGTTCGCGATGTTGGTCGGGGTCGTAACGGGTACTTACTCGTCGATCTATGTAGCCTCTTCGATAGTTGTCGACTACAACATCTACATCAAGAAGGTTGATCTTCGTTTAACCCAGACGCAGTCGCCTGTTTTGGAAGTCGAGAAACCATATGAAGTTGCGGCAAAAAGAGCTTAACGACGGGGTCGTTCTTCTCGAAATCGAGGGGAACATTATCGGCGGGCCGGACGCCATAAGTCTGAATGAAGAAGTGCACAACCTCGTGAACGGCGGGAAAAGACTGTTCGTGCTCGACATGAAATCTGTCGAGCACATAAACAGCAGCGGGCTCGGCATCCTGATAGCGAGTTTAAATGTGGTTCGTCAGGCGGGAGGCGATTTAAGGATAGCTAATGTCGGATCCCGCGTGCTGGACCTTCTCAAGATCACCAAACTCGACCAGATTTTCGAAGTGCACAAATCGGTCGACGAGGCAGTGAAGAATCTCAATCGGGTTTCCCAGGCCTGACAGCGGCAGGGGAACTTCCGCAAATCCAGTGAATCGAATCAAATGTCTATTAAAGTGATCGTCGGCGCCCAATGGGGCGATGAGGGCAAGGGAAAGATTGTTGACCTCCTTAGCGAGGACATCGATATAGTTGCCCGCTACCAGGGAGGAGCAAACGCC
>JAJYOS010000324.1 GCA_021796055.1 Bacteroidota bacterium | reverse complement strand
CCTGCCGTGACCATCGCAGGAGCCGACGAGCTGCTGGCTCAGGCGACAACCCCGGCTGAGAAGAAGCAAGCTGAGGACGCGCTGCGTCTGGCCGAAAGCACAGCGGCTGTCGCGACTATCACCGCTCCTTTCTCGGGGGCGATCATACACAGGTTCGTCACCGAAGGGGAGCTTGTGAATCAGGGAACGGACCTTGTCGAGATGGTCGACCTCAGCAGCGAATACTTCGTCGCCAACGTACCTATAAATTATGTCTCAGCGATCAGGCCCGGTCAGTTCGTTGTCGTTACGGTTCCGGGGATGAACATACCGCCCGTCCGCGGGGTTGTTCAGGCAATCAACCCGGCTACGGATCCGAACAGCCAGAGCATCCAGGTGAGGATAAGCCTTCAGGCGATTCCTGCGCTGGTCACGGCCGGGACATTCGGAAATGTTCAAATAAGGGTCGGCGAGGCGAAGTCCGTCGTTCTTGTGCCGAAGCAGGCGGTCTATCATAACGATGAGGTCAACCAGTATTTCGTTTGGCGGATACAGGGTGATTCGATCGCGCTTCTGACGCAGGTAAACGTCGGACTTTCGGATTCGTCGCGCTTCGAGATAACATCCGGCATCAGGCCGGGTGATGTCGTTGCCACCGTCGGCGGATATGGACTCCCGGATTCGACAGATGTGAAAGTCGAGTAGCCCGATGAATTTCTACAACTTCGTAAGCTCGCACAAAAGAGCGGTCATTTTTACGGCGATCATTCTGAGCATCGGCGGAATTTTCGCGGTCTTTCAGCTTCCTATTTCACTTTATCCCAACATAGATTTTCCGCGGATTGTCATGCTCGCGGACAACGGTGAGGAACCGGCGGATCGCATGATGATCGAAGTTACACGGCCGCTGGAAGAAGCTGCGAGGGCCATACCCGGAGTTACACGCGTCAGGTCCGCCACGAGCAGAGGCTCGTCTGAAATAGACATCAATTTCAAATGGGGTACCGACGTAATCCAGGCGCTGCAGTTGCTTCAGGGAAAGGTCTCGAGCATAAGGAATCAACTCCCTCCTTCCGTCTCGATAGATATTGAGAGGATGAACGCGACAGTATTCCCCATCGCGGGTTTCAGCCTCACATCGGATTCGCTGAACCAGGTCCAGCTTCGCGACCTTGCTTATTACGTGATTCGGCCCGTCCTGGTGAGGATAAACGGAATCGCGCAGGTGAAGATAGTAGGCGGCAAGACCCGTGAATTTCTCGTAGACGTCGATCCTCAGAAACTTCAGAGCTACGGCCTCAGCGTCGATGACGTCGCCGCGGCGGTGAGGAAGACAAACTTTGTCTCCTCGACCGGTCTCGTCCAGAGGAATTACCAAATCTATCTCTCGCTGGTCGACGGCTTGTATAAGAATCTGGATGATATCAAGAATACCGTTATCGGGTTCCAGGGCGGCGTCCCGATAAAAATCTCGGATGTGGCTGCCGTGGAGCCGACCGAGAAGATCGAATACATTAGAGTGACGGCCGATGGGAAACAGGCGGTCCTCGTCAACATAATCCGGCAGCCCGACGGCAATACCGTCGTAATTGACAGGCAGGTCAGAGCGGCGCTTCAGCAGCTGTCCAATGTCATCCCACCCGGCGTAAGAGTCAAGTATTTCTATGACCAGGGCGATTTTATAAGCAGTTCCATCGGAAGCGCAAGGGATTCTATCGCTATAGGAATCCTCCTGGCGATCGTCATTCTTTTCGTTTTCCTGCGCAGCTTCCGGATTAGCGCCGTCGCGATCATAACCGTTCCGGCCGTCTTTGCCACGACGCTCTTCATACTTTATTCGATGGGGCGCTCGCTGAACATCATGACGCTTGGCGGAATTGCCGCCGCCGTAGGCCTGGTAATAGACGATACGGTTGTATTTGTCGAGAATATCTTCCGGCATCTCAGGTACGAACACGGCAACATAAGGAGCGCGGTCGCGTCATCGTTGAAAGAGCTCTTTCCGGCGATAATCGGCTCGAGCCTGAGCACGATCGTTGTCTTCATACCTTTCGCGTTTCTGAGCGGGGTCACCGGCGCTTTCTTCAAATCGCTGGCTGTGACTATGGCGGTCGCCCTTATTGTGTCTTTGGTCTATTCGCTGACGCTTGTACCGATCCTTGCGGAATCCTTTATCAGGAACCGCGACGCGGAGATCGAAATAGCGCGCGAAGAGAAGTCGGGTCACAGGCTGTCATCCTGGTACAGAAAAGTCCTCGTGTTCCTGCTGAAATGGAAGAAGCTGGCCCCCGCCATTGTGCTGTTAATTCTCGCCGGGACTTATTTCATGTACCAGCATATCGGGAGCGGGTTCATGCCCAATATGGATGAGGGAGCGTTCGTGCTGGATTATAACTCTCCGCCGGGAACGTCGCTCGACGAAACGAACCGGATGCTGATGCATGTCGAGAAAATCATTATGTCGGTCCCGGAAGTCGAATCGTATTCCCGCCGGACGGGAACCCAGCTCGGTTTCTTCATAACGGAGCCGAACAACGGAGATTTCCTGATAAAACTGAAGAGCCATCGTTCCAGATCGATTTTCCAGATAATGGATGAGCTTCGGACACGGATTGAAGCATCTGAGCCTGCTCTTCGAATAGACTTCGGGCAGGCGATGCAGGATCTGATCGGCGACCTGACAAACAGTCCCGCTCCTATCGAGATAAAGATTTTCGGTCCGGATCAGAATGCGATCGAGCAAAAGGCAAGAGAAGTGGCGGACCTCATCAAGACCGTCCCGGGTGTTGTGGACGTGTTTAATGGGATAGTGATCAGCGGGCCGTCGCTGATCGTCAGGGTCGACAGGACTCTGGCCGCCCGGGCCGGGCTGACTCCGGACGACGTCCTTAACCAGCTTCACACGATGATAAACGGAAATGTAGATACCTATGTGCTGAGGGGCGAGAAACTGATCGGTGTACGTGTTCGATATCCCGAGCGGTACCATTCTTCGCTCGAAGAAATTGAGAACGCCCGCCTGAAGTCACCTAATGGATTCTATGTTCTGCTGAAAAATATAGCAAAGGTGGATATCGAGAAGGGACAGAGCGAGATCGACAGGGAAGACCTGAAATTGATGGTGCCGGTGACCGCGCGCATTTCTGGACGTGATCTCGGCTCAACCGTGGCCGCGATAAAGCAGGTTCTGAATCAGAAGCTCGTTCTTCCCCAGGGGGTCTCGTATTCCTTCGGAGGACTATATCAGAGCCAACAGGAGTCTTTCCTCGGACTTCTCATAGTCCTGATTGCCGCATCGCTGCTCGTCATAACCGTCCTCCTGTTCGAGTTCGAAAGCTTTGCGGTGCCCATCGCCGTGTTCTCCGCCAACTTGAGTTCATTGTTCGGCGTGATACTTGCATTGTACATAACCGGAATCGATTTTAATATATCGAGCTTCGTCGGGATGATAATGATGGTCGGAATAGTAGCCGAGAACGCGATATTCATCATCCATATGTCTCAGGAACTCGAGAGGAGCGGCAAACCGAGATATGACTCGCTAATCGAGGCGTCTGTGGTGAGAGCAAGGCCGATTCTGATGACAATGCTCGCGGCCGTCTTCGCGCTCGCTCCGCTTGCGCTCGGCATAGGTGCGGGTGCACAAATGCAGCAGCCGCTTGCTGTAGCCGTCATCGGAGGCTTCTCAGTATCGACGTTCCTTCTCCTATTCCTGCTCCCGATGATGTATGCTTTCCTGAGAAAAGACAATCGTCCGGAGGCTGCGCACTAATGAGAATTCTTCTCGTCGAAGACGATAAAAGTCTCCAGCGGACGCTGGTGCGGCTCTTTAAAACACAGAACTTCGCTGTCGATGTTACAGCTTCGGGGAAGGAAGCTATATTCCTTGCGAAGACCAACGACTTCGACGTAGTTGTGCTGGATCTGATGCTTCCGGACATCGACGGTTTTGAAGTCTGCAAACAGCTGCGCAAAGAAAAAGTGTCCACACCGGTCATTATGCTCACCGCACTTGACGAAGTTGAGAACAGGATTAAGGGTCTGGACACGGGTGCCGACGATTATCTCCCCAAGCCTTTCCACGCGGGCGAGCTCCTTGCACGCATCCGCGCGTTAGCACGCAGGGCCTCCGACGAGAAGACCCCCGTCCTGAAGATAAACGACGTAGAGCTGGACAGGGCTGCACGAAAGGCGCTCAGAAACGGAAAGGACTTGAGGCTATCGGGCAAGGAGTTCGCGCTCCTGGAATTTTTACTGGTCAATCGAAAGAGGATAGTCACCCGTAGCGAAATCGCCGAACATGTCTGGGATATGAACTTCGATCCTCACAGCAATGTGATAGAAGCGTTCATCAAGTTGCTCCGTAGAAAGGTCGAGCGAGGATCGAAGCAAAAAATCATTCGGACAGTCAGGGGTATCGGATATACAATCTCAGATGAAGAATGAGAATCCCGATTCGGATAAGGGTTGCGCTTTACGTCACTTTCTACTTCGCTATCGTCATCGTGGCTCTGAGTTTTGTCCTGGCAGAGCTTTATGAAAGATATTCTTACAGTTCTTTCAATGTAACTCTTCAGGCGGCTGCGGGCAGCATAGCTAACCGGCTGGTCGACCAAAGCTTGCAGAGCGACATATCGGGAATCCGCGAGGACATCGGCGAAACTATATCTTCCTTTGAAAACAAGATCGGCGTTCTGCAGGTGGTAGTATATGATTCAAACGGAAGAGAAGTCTTCTTGTTCAACGGGCAGGATTCGATTGCGCAGCTAGTGAAACCGACGGCTTTCATCAAGAAGAACCAATTGAGAGATTTTGTTACGATCCGCGTGCGTGGCAAGCCATACCGGGCAACGTCTGAAGATTTTGAAATTGGCGAACAATCACAGGGAACCGTGGTCGTGATGGGATCCCTCTCCTCCACCCGGGAATCGATCGACAGGGTCCGTGGCATAGCCTTTTTTATCGCCCCGATTTCAATTTTGATAGTTGGGATAGGCTCCGTCTTGATTGCGCGCCGGTCTCTTCGTCCACTCGAGAAGATGGCACAGGATATCGATGGTATCCAGGTGAACCGGCCGCTGGCGTCTTTAAATGTGCCCGATACGAACGATGAAATCGAGAGAGTCGGAGACTCATTCAATGCGCTGATACAGAGAATCGGCTCGCTCATAGAGGCCCAGAGAAACTTCCTCCTGGATGCTTCTCATGAATTGAAGACTCCCTTGACCGTTATACAGACTGAGATAGAAATGTTGTTGATGAAGGAGGATTTGACAACCGGCGAGCGCGAGAATTTGCTGCAGCTGGTCTCCGAAGTTGAGTATGCATCCAAATTAGCGACAGATCTCATTTACCTGTCGAAGCTCGAATCATCCATCGTTGTAAAACTGGCGCCGACGGATCTGGACTCAGCGGTTGGTGAAGCTGTCTCTCTTCACTTGCCGATCGCAAAAAGGAAGAACGTTTCGCTGGTGCTGAAGACCGCGAGCAAATGTGAATTGAACGCGGACCCGGAACTCCTCAAACGGGCTTTATCAAATGTGGTGGAGAACGCGATAAAGTACAGCGGAAGAGGAGGGAAGGTCTCGGTCACCACTTCGGTGGATAGCCAATCCTCGTTGGCGGTAATTGCAGTTGAAGACGACGGTGAAGGAATAAGCCCGGAGGAGTTGCCGAGAGTCTTCGACAGGTTCTATCGGACGAAAGGGGCGAGAAGCAGCGACCAGAAAGGGAGCGGACTCGGACTGTCGATTGCCAGGCGTATAGTAGGAGAGCATAAAGGTCGCATCGAAATTGAAAGTGTGCAGCGAGTCGGGACGAAGGTCAAAATTATGATTCCGCTCGTCGGTGAACCGAGCGTCACATGACTGCTCCCGCTGCCGGGCAGAGAAATATATCCCTGGTTCCTTATTAGAGTCGGTATTTAGAACAAACTTCATATTGAGGAGATCGAGAATGAACTTCAGCAAGACAGTCGCTTCAAGGAGAGCTTTAGGCGGCAGGCATATCGGATTTATGACCCTGCTTGCCCTGACAATGACCGTCCTTTGTTCTCAACTCTCGGCCGGCCAGAACGTGTCGATGCCAGATTCTCTCGCATCGAAAGTGGACTCGGTGGCGATGCAGGTTCTGAGGAAGACCGGAACACCGAGTGCATCTTTGGCCGTTGTAAGACATGACCGCATAGTATATGCACAGGCTTACGGCAGTGCCAGGCTCGACCCATCTATGCCTGCGAAACCTGACATGCGCTATGCGATAGGTTCGATCAGCAAACAATTCGCGGCCGCCTCGATACTCCTGCTTGAACAAGAGGGGAAGCTCACCCTGAGCGATCCGATCTCAAAGTGGCTGCCGGACTTGACGCAGGCAAATGATGTGACGGTTCGGGAAATTCTCTCTCATACTTCGGGCTATCAGGATTTCTGGCCGCAGGACTATGTGCCGCCAATGATGCTCAAACCGATGCCTCCGCAGGAAATTCTGGACCGATGGGCGAAGAAGCCCCTCGATTTTGAACCGGGAACGCGCTGGCAATACAGCAATACGAACTTTGTGATAGCGGCGCGGATCGTAGAGAAGATCACCCACGAACCGTTCTACAAATTTTTGCATGATAATATTCTGAAGCCTCTTGGACTTTCGAGCGCCGTGAATTTCGACGAGGGGAAGCTGACGAAGGCTGATCCAGCGGGATATACAGAATATGGTCTTGGACCGCTGCGTGTTGCGCCGGAAGAAGGTGCAGGATGGATGGCGGGCGCGGGTGAACTGGCGATGACCGCCGGTGACCTGGCAAAATGGGATATCTCGCTCATCGATGAGAGTTTGTTAAGCCCGAGCTCATACAAACAGCTCGAGACGGAAGTGCTCCTGAAAAACGGGGTAGGCACACATTATGGTTTGGGTGTGTCGGTCGGAATGATGGATAATCATCGCTTGATATCTCACAGCGGTGAAGTCTCCGGATTCACGGCTTACAACATGGTGTTCCCTGACGACAGTGCCGCGGTGGTGGTATTAACAAACCAGGATGCCTCCTCTGCGGCAGGCGCCATCGGGACAAGAATAGCGCGGCTCTTGTTCAAAACGCAGGACTCGGAGACAGCGATGAGGACGGCACAGGCACGTGAGATCTTTGCGGGACTGCAGAAGGGAACAATAGATCGTTCGTTGTTCACGTCTGATGCGAATTTCTATTTCAGTGAGCAGGCGTTGAAAGATTTCGAATCCAGTCTCGGGCCACTCGGCACGC
>JAJYOS010000323.1 GCA_021796055.1 Bacteroidota bacterium | reverse complement strand
TTTTGACTAACACATCGCCGGGAGCACTTAAATCTCCCGACTGCCGTCCAGCCGCAATATATATACGTTCCAAAGCGAAAGCAACTTAGGCCGCCAAACTACGACTCCCGATTGGAGACCCCAAACCGAAACAAATGTCAATCGCCTGAGCGCGAACGCACCGTTCCAAAGACGCCTTCAGGCGCCTAATGGTGAGCTTCAGCAATAAGGCATCCGATCACTTGAAGAGGATGGATTCCATACATCGACGCCTACGCTATCGTATTGAATAACAGGGTGTTAGGCTGCCCTTCTTCGTGTGCTACACGCGCTCTGGACAGAATCTCAAGGCGAGATGCCCGACCAGTGTCACGCTGCTTGTGGCAACTTGCGGCGTACGAACCGGAGGAGGACCAATGCCACATACTCATGGTCGCGAGTCCGGCAGTGGCCCTGACCGGTCTTTGAAATGCAAATCAGGCATCTTGCGCAGCCTTTCGGCTGCCGATTTTGCGGTCAAATCGCGCTGAGGATCGGCAAGCATTTCGTAGCCCGCCATGAACTTCCTCACTCTGGCCGACCGAAGCAGCGGAGGATAGAAATGCATATGCAGGTGCCACTCGTTGTGCTCCCGCCCATCGGTTGGAGATTGATGGATACCAGCTGAGTACGGAAACGAAATCTCGAACAGATTATCATACCGCTAAGCAGGTTATACCGTCTGTGACTCCGCGAAAACGGATTCTCTTTCATGTTGAATAATAACTATCGGGGATGGTTTTCTTCAACAGGAGACAGAAGCCGATCTCATGAAGTTAACGGAGCCCGTCCCATTATGAAAAAGTCGACGAGTTAGTACTGCAGGACCAAGATCCCGAATCCGTAGCTCTTCAAAGGGATATCAAAAGTGCCGTCAGTTACTTTGTATCTTCTGCCGGTCACTTTGTCTGACAATACCCCGTTAATGGCTCCGTCAACTTTCACCACAACTTTGGGTACCGGCGTCTTGGAGATGTTGAATACGCACACGACTTTCTCATGATCGAGTTGTCTTTCGTATGCCACGACATCTCCTCCCTCCGCCCGAAGCGGTCTAAACGATCCGGCCTCGAGTGCCGGAACCGATCTTCGAATGGAATATATCTTCTCGTAAAGAGCTCGAAAGCCGTTCTTGACTTTCCAGTCTATAAGGACCTGCTCAAAAAGGCTGAGCCTTTTCGGATTGCCCACCTCGTCACCGTTGTAAATAAGCGGAACCCCCGGAAGCGTGGCAATCAGAGCGACCGTCAGGCTGTCACCGCCCGGGCCATAACGCTCGATTGACGGAGCGTCATACGCGTTCTCGTCGTGGTTCGTATTGAACCGCATGCGCAGGGCGCCGATGGGATAGGTATACTTTTCGTGGTCGATCGTGCTGTCGATAGCTGTCGCAGGGGCTTTTCCCTTGAATATCCTCCCCAACGCGTTGTACACGTTCCAGGAGTAAGTAAGGTCAAAGGCCTTGAGCTGCAAGTCCGGCTTTGCTCCCTCGGCCAACATCATAACCGGTTTTATGCTGTCGAGTGCGGTCCGCGCCTCATCCCAAAAACTCAGCGGAACGAGCTCCGCGGCGTCGCATCTGAAGCCGTCGACTCCGACATCCTTCACCCAGAATTTCAGCATATTGATCATGTACCGTCGCAGATTCTTGTTGGCATAGTTGAGTTGGGCGACGTCCGTCCAATCCGGGTTGGGCGGGATGATCTTTCCTGTGCTGTCGCGTTTATACCAGTTCGGATGCTCATATATCAAGGGATTGTCCCATGCCGTGTGGTTAAGTACGGCGTCCATGATGATGTGCATACCGGCTTCATGGACCGCACGCACGAGCCTTTGGAAGTCCGTCAGCGTGCCATATTCGGGATTGATCGCGTAATAGTTGCTGATGGAATACGGGCTTCCCAGCGGCCCCTTTCGATGCAGTTTCCCGATCGGATGAATCGGCATAACCCAAATAACCGTTACTCCGAGCTTCTTGATTTCGGGGAGTTTATTTATAATCGACTGAAAACTCTCGTCCCTCGAGAATGAACGCGGATAGACCTCATATATCACCGCGTCTTTCACCCATTTTACACTTGGTCTGGCGTGGAGGGTTGAGATGTTCTCGCCGGTTTCTTGAGACCGGCTGGCAGTTGAGAATGCATGCGCGGCGTTTGCCTGCGTGAACAGAAAAGTGCAAAGAAGAGCTATCGACAGCCATTTCATCAGGAGTTCCTTAAGTTAGTCCTTGCTTTCGAAAACCGTGGGATAATCTGATCGGGCTTCCCGAATGACTTTTCGGGACTCGCTTTTGATCTGTTCACGGCCACAGATTCATCGACGTCGTCCACGCGAAAAACGAGGAGAGCGGCGACGATCAGGGAAACCCCTCCGAGAAGGAGTGCGTATATTGCCTGATCGGCGAATAGGTGCTTCACAAAGAAACCGAGTATTGCCGCGGCTGTAATCTGCGGGATTACGATGAAGAAATTGAATATGCCCATATATACGCCCATCTTGCGGGCGGGAAGCGACCCCGTCAGGATCGCGTACGGCATCGCCAGGATCGATGCCCAGGCAAGTCCTATCCCGAGCTCTGAAACCAACAACATTTTCGGATCTCTTATCACATAAAAGGATGCGAGTCCGATTCCGCCGCAGATGAGGCTGATGGCATGAACCGTCTTCCTGTTCGTCTTCCTGGCTATCCAAACGAGCAGGAATGCCATAATGGCGGCAAAGCCGTTGTAAACAGCCATAAGAACGCCGACCCAGTTGGCCGCATCGTTGTAGAGTGCGGAGGCGGTGTCCGTTGCGCCGTAAATGTGATGGGCCACTCCGGGCGTAGTGTAGATCCACATTGCAAACAGCGCGAACCACGAGAAGAACTGCACGTATGCCAATTGAACCATCGTCTTCGGCATGTTAAAGAGGTCGTTCATTACGACGACTAATCCACCGCGAGTCTTCTTCCTTTCAGTCAAAATTCCTGCAATAATCTGGAGAATGCCGAATGCGGCGATGCCGCCGAAGAATACACCGAGTCCGTAATCCATATAAAGGAACAGGTAGAAGATGAGGTACAGCGCGGCGCCAGAGACGGTCCAGATCAGACCGTTCCGTATGAACCTCGATCCCTGGACAGGATCAGCGCTGTCCTCGACTTCCGATGTCCCGCCCCGCCCCTCTTCACTGTAAGCCATCAATTCTTCGGGGGGATACTCTTTTGAACGAAATACCGTCCATAGGACGGCAATAAAAAATACTGCTCCTCCGATATAGAACGATAATTTCACGGACTCGGGGATTACCCCTCCCGGTGCAGTATTACTGACGTTGAACCAGTTCGCCATAATGTACGGCAGTGCGGATGCGACGACGGCCCCGATGCCTATGAAGAAACTCTGCATGGCAAATCCGATCGTCCTTTGCTCCGATGGCAGCATATCGCCGACAAAGGCGCGGAACGGCTCCATGGAGATATTGATGGAAGTATCCATTATCCACAACATCCCCGCGGCCATCCACAGCAGCGGTGAGTTCGGCATGACGAAGAGCGCGATGGACGCGAGGATCGCACCGGAAAGAAAGTACGGCCGGCGTCGCCCCAGCCTCCCCCAGGTTTTATCGCTGATGTGCCCGATTATAGGTTGAACCACCAAACCCGTAACAGGCGCCGCGATCCACAAGAAAGGTATAGTCTCAATTTTTGCTCCAAGCGTCTCGAATATTCTGCTCACGTTGGCGTTTTGGAGCGCGAAGCCAAACTGGATTCCCAGGAATCCGAAACTCATGTTCCATATCTGCCAGAAACTCAGCCGGGGTTTTTTCATCCAACTCTCAATTTTGAGTTTTCAATCGTTAACTCGTAATTCAATATGTATTTCGTCATCCTTCTCGTTCACGGCTGCGGCGGCCTCATATTCGGCCTGAAGTATTTGATCCAGCCGGCGCGAGGATACAGCTGCGGCACGGCCAGTATTTTACCGCCGAATCCTATGAATCGGTACGTGAGCATCTGGAACGGCGTAACCTCTACGCCCAGGATGTTCTGCCTGAAAATCTTCACGCCGTCCTTCTCAGCCTGTCCGGCGACGTAGCGGTCAAGCTCTTCGCGTCTCTCCTTATTCAGAAGTATTTGCCTTGCGACATCAATGCTATTTTTGACAGCGGCATCGTTTATCGACATCCGCTTGTCCAGCACCTGATAGATGTAGAACTTTCCACGATCCTCAACGGGACCGTATATCTCGCCGTTCTTGAGCTCTGAAAGCACGGCGCCTATTTCACCAAGATTGTATGCATTAACCCAGCCGGCAGTCGTGTCGCCCGAAAAGGCCTTTTCGTCCCTCTCACTCCGCAGCTTCGTGTACATCGAGATTGCCTCGTTGATGTTATTTGCCTCAAACAACCTTATTCTGAGCTTCACGGCGTTGAGAACTTCGTCGTGATGTTTCCTGAAAAAAGCGTCCACTTCCCTCTGTGTGACCTTTACCGTGTCCATTATTTCATTCGCCATCCGGTACGATCTGAACGCGTCGAGCACCATGCCGACATTATACCGGACTTCATGCGCGTTTTGAAGGCCCAGCTCCCTGGCACGCTGTACGAGGAAGTGGTTCTGTGAAATGAAACGGAGCGAGGAATGTAGAGCGTATGTTATCGCAGGGAGCGTCGTATCTGCAGGCGCGAACAAAGCCAGCGGAAGCTGCTCAAACACATCACCGAGAGTCAGGTCACCCCCCGGAAATGTAAGGAACGGCTTGTTCAGGTCACCTGAGAACTCCTCGCCAAGCTTAACCAGGTCGGGTGGGTAAAGCTGATAGTTGGAATTGCCGACCGGCGGCTTCTGATTCTTAAGGATCTTCTGTATGTCGTAGACCAAAGGACGGAAGATGTCGTAGTTCACATTCACCGTGACATTCTTCATCAGGTTTTCTATGTAATCATTGCCAAGCTCTGCCTGTTTCCTGCTGACGAGGATTTGACGGATCCTCTCCCATCTTGCGGCAGTGGAACCCTTGATGAAATACTGGTTCAGCTCCCGTGACAGCACCTTGAATATCACCAGACCGTCTACCGTCGCTGCAGGTTTCGACACAAAGCCCCTCTTATGTCCGAAGAACGCATCCTCGATCTTGGCGGTGGACTCACCGTAAGGAATCTCGAGCGTATCGTGCCGTATTTGGAGGCTGTTCGCAAGCTGATATATGTCCGGGGCCCGCTTGCCGTGGAGTGCCCAGTAGAAGCTCCAAGCGGTAGACTTGTCGTTATTGAAGTAGAAAGCATCCACGATATACTTGTAAATGGAAATCTTAAAACCCTGAAGGATTTCCTGGTTAGTCACGGTCGCACGCGGCATAATTTCTCTACGAAACAGAACATCGCGCATGAACACATCATCCATCTCCTTCCTCACGAGATCCTCGGAAGTAGTGTACGGAGTATTCGATCGGGCAGCGGCTTGCGCGAGGATTTTTTCCGCAATCATCGAATAAAGAAACTCGCGTTTTGTCTTCTCAAGCATGGTCGGATCATCTTTCCCGGGATACACAGACATTTCAAACCGGGTCAGGAAATCGGCGCTGGTTATCGGTTCCCCGTTGACCATGGCAAGTGTATCGGGTTTCTGTGCTGGTTCCGAAGCCGGCTGCCTATTGCCTGCGTAGCTGGCAGGCGTGCTGAGAAACATAATAGCAACGGCCGAAAACAAGACAGGAAGCGCTCGTCCAGAATGGCGACAGAGCATGGACTGCAGATACAAACCAGATTGACTTGATATCATTTCAACATCATCATTTTATTGACTTTAACATAACCCCCGGCCTGTAATTTATAGAAATAGACTCCGGAAGCCAAGTCACTCCCGTTGAATATCGTCTCATGAATTCCCGCCGGTTCCTCTTCATCGACCAGCGTTTTGACTTCCCTGCCGAGCACATCATATACTTTAAGTGAAACGAAGCTCCTCGACGGGAGTTCATAACTTATGACCGTGGTCGGGTTAAACGGGTTAGGATAATTTTGCGAGAGAGCATAGTGACTCGGGAGAGGCGTATTGCTGCCGGTTTCGATGCCCGTAATGACAGGATAAGTCATCTTTATCATAGAATCGCTAAGGACATAGACGGCGGAACCATATGGTGGAAGCGTGGTCGTGAAATTGGCCTGTCCGCCGGCAAAGGTTATCGAGTCCGACGTTTCGTTGTAGACATCGTTCATGTAATACGTTTTCCCGTCGATGACGCCACCGGGGAACTCCACATTCGCTGAGTTTCCGGCCCCGTCCAGGGTAATCTGCACCGTAGCAGTAGAATCGCTGAAGTTTTCGAGCGCGATTCCGTTCTCGTTGGGATACGGACGGGTGTAGCCGTAAACCCATACATTCTGCGTCGACAGCCGGTCGAACAGCTGCGTTGAGAAAGCGGGGAATGTGCCGCGTATCCATGCGAGCTTTTCGTAATGAGGCGTGAGTATGGACTCACCAGGATAGCTCCAATCTATGATCCCCCGTCGGCGCTGGTCAAAGTTGGAGATACCCAACCCCCATCCGACTTCCTGCCCCGAATACATCATCGGGATTCCCGGCACAGTGAATATGACTGTCGCCATTGGCATCGTCTTTTGATAAGAGCCGTACGTATAGGCTATTCTGTCTTCATCCTGGTTTTCCATGCATCGCATGAAGAGCGCATCTGGTCCGGGCACGTATCCCATCGTGCTGCCGTTGTTCAGACCGTAGTTTGTCACGTACTGGTTCAGCGTGGAGATGCTCACCGGGTTTGAGAAGTTAAACGACTGGACGGCGTTATGGAGCATGTTCCAATCATACGCAGCGTCGAGCCCGCCGCCGTCATCGGCATAGTTAACCTCGGTCCCGACACCAGTTCCGGCAGTTTCTCCGAGAAGAAAGATGTTCGGGTCGACATGTTTGAGAAGCGTACGCGTCGGAGTTCCCATTTCGTTTTCGCCTCCATTACCATTGTTCGCGCGGTCGTGAGGCCCCCAATAAGAATCAAACCGGAAACCGTCGACGCCCATGTTCTCCACCCACCATTTGTAGACGTTGTCCATGTAAGCCCTTGCGTCCACATCCGCCCAGTTGTAATTGAGAAGCTGGTCGCTGTAAGCACCGTAATAGACAAAGCCGTCGCTGGTGATTGCCTCCGGCAGGTTGGGGTGATAGTTCGGGTTATTGATCAGGTGATGCTGGTAGAAATCCCAGTAGAATGAATTCCTGCCGTACAGGCGCGCATCC
>JAJYOS010000322.1 GCA_021796055.1 Bacteroidota bacterium | reverse complement strand
TTGACTAAAGAAACGGGCACTCATCTTTGGTTAGATATGGAAGTGTTTGTTTTTGATAAGGAAGGTGGTTTGATCCCGCGCCCGATCAGCGGCGTGTCGAGCGACCTGCATAAGTATACAAACTTCGAGGAGATCCTCTGCTACCAATATCCCGGACTCCTGACTGCACCTACCGCCTCCGTCAAACTCGGCGGGGAGCCGGCTGTGAGGCTGTATTTAGATTACGAGAAATATCTGAAGGGACTGCCAAAGTGATGAAATCTGCGGCGAAAACGCAGGACAGCAGGTCTGCGATTCAATTCACAGCCTTGCTCATTGCCGTTTCATTCAGCTTTCTTACCTTCTCGGCGGAATCGAGAGCGGCAAGCAGGAACAACGGCTCAGTTAATGCCGTAGTCAAATCCCTCTTGTCCAAGATGACACTGGAAGAGAAGGTTGGGCAGATGACACAGCTGACAATTCAGACGGTCTCGTATGCGAACGGTCCGGAGAAGGGGAAGCTCGATATGAAGAAGCTTAAGGAAGCGATTATCGAGTATCATATCGGCTCACTACTTAACGTCTTTGATTCATCCTTGTCCGTTGGCGCCTGGGATAAACTGATAACGACCATTCAGAATGTTGCGACAAAGGATACTAGGTTGAGAATTCCGATTCTCTACGGCATCGACGCGATACACGGCGCAACATACACTAAAGGCGCGACTCTGTTTCCACAACCGATCAATATGGCTGCGACATTCGATCCGGCGTTAGCGAAGAAGGAGGGCGAGATTACTGCGCTTGAGGTGAGAGCTTCAGGGATACCGTGGATATTCTATCCGCTGATGGACGTGGGGAGGCAGCCGCTCTGGTCGAGGTTGTACGAAACCTATGGTGAGGACCCTTTCCTCGTGAGTCGGATGGGGGCGAGCTACATTGAAGGCGCTCAGGGTAACGACATCGGCGCTCCCGACAAAGTTGCCACGTGCCTGAAGCATTATGTCGGTTACAGTTTCCCGCTGAACGGCAAGGACAGGACTCCAGCATGGATTCCGAGGCGGATGATGAAGGATCTCTTTCTCCCTCCGTTCCGGGCAGGAGTCGATGCGGGCGCACCCACGGTCATGTGTAACTCATCCGAAGTGAACGGGATCCCGGGCGATGCGAATTATTATTTGCTCACCAAGGTTCTGCGCGACAAGATGAGGTTCAAAGGCTTCGTCGTTTCCGATTGGGGGGATATCGAAAACCTTTACACCCGTTTCAGAGTAGCATCTTCACCCGAAGAGGCGGTCAGGATGGCGGTCATGGCGGGTGTCGACATGAGCATGGTGCCTTCCGATTACAGCTTCTACAACCTCCTTCTCAAGCTCGTAAAAGATGGGAAGGTCCCAATGTCGAGGATTAATCAGGCGGTGAGCAGGATACTGAGAGTAAAGTACGAGCTTGGCCTTTTCAAGAATCCGTATCCTGATCCGGAACTGAAGAAACAATTTGCGTCGCAGTCTTCTGATGAAACCAATCTCGAAGCCGCGGAAGAATCGATAACACTTGTCAAGAATGAAGACCGTCTTCTCCCGCTCTCGAAGAATATCAAAGTGTTGGTCAGCGGTCCCACAGCCGACAAACTATCGACCATGAACGGCGGTTGGACGATTACATGGCAGGGGAATGTGGAGTCGCTGTATCCGAAGAATAAACTGAACCCGCTGGAGGCGATCGAGGCAAAAATCGGGAAAGAGAATGTGACGTACCTGCCGGGATGCACATATGATTCACTGCTCGACGTCGATTCGGTGGTTAACGCGGCAAGGAACGTCGATGCGGTTATTCTCTGTCTCGGCGAACATACCTACGCCGAAACGCCGGGGAACATTAACGACCTCACGCTGCCCGAGGCACAACTGAAACTTGCAAGAACGGTGATCGCAACGGGGAAGCCGGTCGTGCTAGTCATGTTCGAAGGGAGACCGCGCATAATAAACGAGATAGCCGGCGGTTCGAAGGCGATACTGGTTGCTTTCCTGCCGGGTATGGAAGGCGGTAAAGCGCTGGCAAATATATTGTTCGGCGATGCAAATCCGAGTGGAAGGCTTCCCATAACTTACCCGCGGTATGTTAA
This sequence comes from Bacteroidota bacterium, assembly GCA_021796055.1. The sequence goes on along the minus strand of JAJYOS010000322.1, from coordinate 5,155 downwards.
CGCGCTTTATCACTATGACCATACACGGGAGGAGGTCGAGGGAGGAAATACCTACGACCCCCAATGGAATTTCGGTTACGGACTGAGCTACACAAGTTTCGAGTACAGCGATTTGAAGCTTGACAGGAAAAAGATCACGAAAGGCGAAAATGTGACAGCCTCAGTGAAAGTCAGGAATACCGGAAAGATGGCCGGTAAAGAAGTGGTCGAGCTTTACTTAGGCGAGAAGTACAGCCAGGTCACGCATCCCGTGAAACAGCTTGAGGGGTTCGATAAGATCATGCTTCAACCGGGACAAACGAAGGAAGTCAAATTCGTCATCGGGCCGGGACAGTTGTCTTTCGTCGGCATAAATAACAGGAGAATCATTCAACCCGGGATATTCAAGGTTTCGGTCGGCAATCTCTCACAGGAGTTTGTCCTTGCCGGTTCCCGCGTCAGTCGTTTTCCGGAGATGAACCATTGAGGAGTGTCCCGGAACAAATTGCAGTCGCACTTATTAATTCAGGAGTAACCACATCGTGAACAGAAAACTTTTGTTTGCTACGGTTGTATCTGCGCTAGGCAGTTTACTTTTCGGGTTCGATACTGCCGTCATCTCCGGTACTACAAAGTTCATTTCACAATATTTCAGCCTGAGCGACACCACGCTCGGGATTACGGTTTCGATGGCGCTCTGGGGAACGGTCCTCGGCTCGATCGTCGTCGGCAAACCGGGTGACTTGTTCGGCAGACGAGCCATGCTCTTTGTGACCGCGGCGATCTACCTCGTTTCGGCGGTCGGCTGTGCCGTGGCGAGTGGGTGGTACACGCTGCTCATCTTCAGATTCCTTGGCGGGATAGCAATCGGAGCCGCGTCAGTGATGGCGCCGATGTATATCGCGGAGATCTCGCCTGCGAGATTGCGGGGCAGACTGGTTGCGGTATCACAATTCAACATCGTGATAGGGATTCTAATGGCATTCTTCTCGAACTATCTGCTTGTCGGAGTGGGGCCGGATAACTGGCGATGGATGTTCGGAGTAGTAGCAATCCCATCCGCTCTTTTCTTTGTTTTATTGTTTATCGTGCCCGAAAGTCCCCGTTGGCTCGTGAAGATGGGGAGGCCGGAGGAGGCGAGAGGTGTCCTGGAGGGTGTCGGGGCAGAAAATATCGAATCGGAATTGGAAGACATCATGCGCTCATTGAAAGAAGAACATGGCACAACACGGTTAATGCAGAGGAAATACGCATTCGTGATCATGTTAGCGACCATGTTTGCCTTCTTCGCTCAGATGTCGGGCATAAACGTGATTATGTACTATGCTCCGATGATTTTTGAAAAGGCGGGAGCAAGCACAAGCTCAGCGATGCTTCAGGCAATTGCCGTCGGCGTTACCAACCTGATATTCACCGTCCTCGCAATGTTTCTCATAGACAAACTTGGGCGCAGACCGCTTCTGATGATCGGAGCGGTGGGGATGTTCATATCGCTTGCCGGCGCTGCCCTGCATTATTATGACGGGAATCTGGTCAGCGACACGGCGATGGTTGTCTCGGTCCTCGGTTTCGTAGCGTTCTTCGCTTTTTCACAGGGAGCCGTCATTTGGGTGTTCCTGTCGGAAATTTTCCCGAACAGGATCAGGTCGAAAGGACAGGCGCTCGGTTCATTTGTTGACTGGATAGTGAACGCCGTAATAGGCCTCCTGTTTCCGCTGGCGCTCACAAACTTCGGCGGCGGAGATGTGTTCATGTTTTTTGCGGTCTTAATGATACCGTTCTTCTTCTTCGTGTTGAAGGTCATGCCGGAGACGAAAGGGAAATCGCTGGAAGAACTGGAGAAACTTGTCGTGTTTGAAAAATAATGAAGATAATATGTCCCCCCGCTCTTGATCTATTTTTTGCCGGTGATCGTCGGGATTGCCAAAGAGAAGAGTGTCTGGAAATATCCTTAAATAGTCCTCACGAAAAATGAATATTACACAGGGAGTCACAGAGGAAAAAGGAGTTACACTGAGAAAAACAGACTATTTGTTATCTCTGTGTCGCTCTGTCATTTCTCCGTGTATCTCTGTGAAATGTTTTTCAGTTGAACTAAATAGAATTCTATGACTGGAGGTCACATGCGTCCGAATAACCTATTCCGAATTCTGTCCGTTGCGTTGATGGTTTTGTTTCTTGGGAGCGCAAATCTCTGCGCCCAGGTGAAAGTGCTCCTTGTTAATCCGGGAAAAACCGATCCTGCCATTGAGACCGTGCACGGTCCAAATATCGCCCTGTATGATCCGAGTGTCCCATCGCGCCACCGGCTGTATTTCTTCATTACTGGTACCGGAGGAAGCGCTGTCGGCAGTGAGAGGATGGACAGCATCTTCGCGACGTGGGGCTATCACGCGATCAGCATCGACTACGAGGACAATGTTATTGCGGTCGCCTGCGCTCACAGTCTTGACAGCACGAGTTTCGGCCGATATCGCGACGCGATCGTGACCGGCGCACCGGTCAGCAACAAAATCAAGGTGGACACCGCCAACTCCATATTGAATCGTTTTCAGAAACTCCTTGTGTATCTCGTGAAGAACGATCCCGACGGCGGGTGGGGCCAGTTCGTGAAAAACGGACAACCGGTATGGAGCCGCATCATAGTTGCAGGACACTCACAGGGAACCGGACACGCTGCATACATCGGCAAGATGTTCAGGGTAGACAGGGTATTCATGTTCTCGGGCCCGCAGGATTACATGGACAACCTTCACAGGCCTGCACCATGGCAGGGCGACAAGAGCGCCACGCCTCCTTCCCGATTCTTCGCGTTTCTGGCCATGAAAGATCCGTTCAACGTGCATCACCAGATTGCAAATTGTATGATGCTCATGGACTTGTCGAAGCCGGATACGCTGATCGTCAAGCCGGGTGAGACCATACACGGGGACTACCAAATCCTGATCAACAATATTCCAACTAAATGGCCTCACGCTTCCACGCTGTTTCCCGAGTTCGAGAATGTGTGGAAGTACATGCTTACAGCGCCGGTTAAATAGACGTTTGCACGCAAACATAATTAAAAGGAATGGCATGTCCTGCTTTTCGAGAATGACAAAGTTGGGTTCCAGCGCTCTTCTTCTCCTGTTGGAGTCTGTGTCCTTTGCCTCACTACTTGCCGGAAGCAGCCTAGCAGCACAGGCGAACGAGCAGCAGCACCGCAGGTTCACATTATCGAACGGGGTTATCACGGTCACTGTAGGCATCGATTCAGGGAGGATCGCCAACGAGAAACTCTCTTTGAGCAGGACTTGGGCGCGAGAATTTAGCGGAAATGCGGTCGGCTTCGAGACTGACGGTAATTATGGAATAGACGCCTTCTGGACTGGCTGGAGCGCACCCGGAAAGGTGAACAACGCGGACAACGCTGTAACATTTTCGAAGAGTGATTTCCAATTTGTCGAAGGCGAAGTGAAGAATAGACCTCACGGTGGAAAACAACTCGATCTGTATTTCAAAGGAATCGATTTGCCGTTCCAGCTTGAGGTGAGTTACAGGGTGGATTCTGCGGCATTCTACGTTCACAGAAGGATCTCGATCAGAGATACCGTCACCGGACTCAATTACCTGAGAAGGATTTGGGCCTTAAATGCTGCTTTGAAGGGGCAATACAACGTGGTGAAGGATGGAGGATTCGGTCAGCCTGTCGCGCTTGTCGACGGACAGGGCGGCAGCAGCTTCTGGGGACTGGAATACCCTGCCAGCGAGAACAAGGTTTATGTTCACAAAGACAGAGTCCGCATTAAATGCGGCGAGGAGTTCGGGAAAAGGATCAGGCGAGCATGGACGAGGAGCCACTGGGCAGTCGAAGGTCTTGCGCCCAACAAGTATGTAAAACTCTGGTTCATGAAGTATGTGAAGAGAATCCGCGTGGCGCCTGCAAAGCCATATACTCTGTACAACTCCTGGTACGACCTGCGTTCACCGCGGTATCCCGGTATCACTCCCGACCACGTTATGAACCAGACCAACATCATGAGAATAATCCGTCTGTTGCGTCTGAATATGATCGAGAAGCATGGGATCAGGTTGAACGCTTTTGTTCTTGATGACGGTTGGGATAAGTACCAAAGCGACTGGAAGCTGAGGGCAAGCACATTTCCCAACGGTCTCAAGCCGATAGTCGACGATCTGAAGAAGACCAACACAACCCTCGGACTCTGGCTGGGTCCGGTCGGCGGTTATTCATTCAGAAACCTGAGGGTTGACTGGATGGAGGCACACGGCTTCGAGACGGTCGGCGATGAACTCTGTCTCGGCGGGAAAAACTACAGCCAGCTGTTCAAGCGAAGAGTCGTGGACTTTGCGAAGGACGACGGCGTAGGGTACTACAAATGGGACGGTATCCAATTTTCCTGCAGCCAGCCAAATCATGGTCACCCCGTAGGAATTTACTCCAGGGACGCAATCCTGGACACTCTGATAAACATTTGCAGAGCAGTCCGGGAAGCTAATCCGAACGCGTATCTGAACATAACGTCAGGCACATGGCTCAGCCCGTGGTGGGTCAAGTACGCGAATCAGATCTGGATGCAGGGAGGAGACTACGGCTATGCGGATGTCCCGTCGATCAGTCCGCGCGACGCCGCGATGACATACCGGGATCTTGTGTTATATGATGATTTCAAGACCTACGACCTGTGGTTTCCGATAGCTAACCTGATGACGCACGGAATCATAAAAGGGACTCTGGAGCAGCTGGGAGGTGCTAACGAACCGCTGGATCGTTTCACTAACGAAGCCGTTCTTTATTTCGCACGGGGAATATCTATGTGGGAACTCTACGTTTCTCCGGACATTCTGACAAACGGCGAGTGGAATGCAATATCAAAGGCGATCCTCTGGGCGAAGAACCGGTTCCCGATTCTGTCAAACACGGAGATGATTGGCGGGAATCCCGGCAAGAGAGAAGCGTACGGTTATGTCCATTTCAAAGCGAGTGAAGGAATAGTTGCCGCGAGGAATCCGTGGATAAAGCCATCGGTACTGAAAGTTGATTTGTCGCCGAGTCTTGGCTTCTCCTCCTCTGCTAAATCGCTGGTCGTCGAACGGGTTTATCCCGATCGCTGGATCTCGCCGAAGCTATATTCGGCGGGGGAGAGTTTCAGGATTCCTTTGGAAGGATACGAGACTG
>JAJYOS010000321.1 GCA_021796055.1 Bacteroidota bacterium | reverse complement strand
TCATATACTTTCAGACTGACATTGCTGACTTCTGATATCTGATTTCTGTCGTTGGGTTGAAGGGGTTGGGATAGTTTTGACTCAGATTGAATTTCATCGGAGTTTGCTTCGGCTCAGTGACGGATGTCGCGATCATCTCCGACAACGGTCGCCTCCATATGCCGCACCCCGGAATTCCGGCAAAGATGTCCGTGCCGCATGTGGCGAGAGACGAGACACCGTTGCTCGGCAAACCTATATTGACCGCACTCCAACTTGCGCCGTTGTTGGTGGAAAGGAAAACGCCGCTGTTGTAACCCCCGGCAAAGAGATTCGTGCCCGACACGGCAAAAGCGCTGATGTCTAAGTAGCCCGAAGCATCATGAGGTAACCCCGTACGGACTGCAGACCAACTCGTTCCGTTGTTGGTCGAAAGAAAGACCCCGCCGAATTGGGTGCCGGCAAAGAGATTCCTTCCTGACACGGCAAACGCGCTGACACTGTAGTCTGAAGTACCGAATGGATAGTGCGGTAAGCCGGTATTGACTGCGGTCCAACTCTTGCCGTTGTTGGTCGAAATAAAGACCCCGCCGCCGTAGCTCCCGGCAAAGAGATTTGTGCCACCTGTACCGTCGGGGTTGACGGCAAGGGCCTGGACGAAAGAAACGTTTGTGTTCCCAATGCCAGAATCGGCCTCGTTCCAGCTCGTGCCGTTGTTAGTCGAAAGATAGACCGGGCATTGATCGTAGACACCAGTGCCACCGCCCACGAAGAGACTTGTGCCACCGGTACTTTCAGGGCTAACGGCAAGGCAAAAGACACCGAGGTTCAATGAGCCTGAATCGGCCTTTATCCAACTCGCACCGCTGTTAGTGGAATGAAAGACGCCGCCGGTCGTGGGTCCCCATCCGCCACTCATACAGGTCCCAGCAAACAGATTGGTACCCGATACTGCAAGCGCTCTGATGCTTTCATAACCACAATCATTTGGAAGGCCGGTGTTGATCGCAGTCCAACTTGCGCCGTTGTTGGTGGAAAGAAAGACGCCATCCCTGTCAGTCCCGGCAAAGAGATTAGTGCCCGAGACCGCAAAAGAAAGAGGAGACATTCTTTTCGGCAAGCCGGTATTGACCGCACTCCAACTTATGCCGTTATTAGTGGAAAGAAACACGCCGCTCGACCATGTTCCGGCAAAGACATTCGTGCCCGAGACCGCAAAACAAGAGACAGCAAGGTTCGAATCAAGTGAACTCCAGCTCGTGCCGTTGTTAGTCGAGAGAAACAAGCCATCCCTTTCGGTCCCAGCAAAGAGATTCGTGTCTGAGACGGCTAAAGCGGTGATACCGTGGCTTGCAGTATCAAGAGGGAGATGCGGTAAGCCGGCATTGACTTCGCTCCAGCTTGTGCCGTTGTTGGTCGAGAGAAAGATGCCGCCGACATAGCTCTTGGCAAAGAGATTCGCGCCTGAGGCGGCTAAAGCGGTGATACATTCATAGAGTGTATTATCGCTAGTGAGATATGGTAATCCTTTATTGACGGCAGTCCAGCTTGCGCCGTTGTTGTTCGAAAGAAAGACTCCGCCGTAACCAGTCCCGGCAAAGAGTTCGGTGCCCGAGACAGCAAGCGCATAAACACCTTTGTCCTTCAGACCATAATCAGCCTTAGTCCAACTGGAACCGTCGTCGGTGGAAAGAAAGACCCCGCCACCAGTCCCGGCAAAGAGATTGGTGCCCGCGACAGCAAGTGAATGAACAGGTTTGCCCGTTAGAGCAGTGTCAACCTCGTTCCAGCTCGTGCCGTTGCTGCTGAAAAGAATGACGCCGTCATCAGTCCCCACAAGAAGATTCAGACCGCTAACGGCAATACAGTGGACATACCTATATGTCAACCCAGCATTTAGTGGGGTCCAGTTAGTGCCATAGTCGCTGGAAAAAAAGACGCCGTCGCTAATGGTGCCGGCAAAAACATTTGTCCCGCTTGCCCCGTTAGAGCCGAGGGCCAGAGACGTAATCTGGCCGCCGTAAGGTCCATTGGTTTGCACCCACTGTGCCTGCAACGAGCTGCAACCTAAAGCTAGCAGCAGCAACAAGAAAACGCATATCAGACTCTTCATGACTCCTCCTTAACACCTCATATTCGCAAAATTAAACCGCTCACCTGCGAGCCCGCGATTCGGGAATTACTTCATCAGCAGCATTTTCTTCGCGGCTGCGTATTCACCTGCTTTGATTCTGTAGAAGTACACTCCGCTCGACAGGCCGCTCGCGTCAAACCGGACTTCATAGGTGCCCGGACCTTGCTTTCTATTCACCAGCGTTCTTACTTCCCTCCCGAGCACATCATATACTTTCAGACTGACATTGCTGACTTCTGATATCTGATATCTGATTTCTGTCGTAGGGTTGAAAGGGTTGGGATAGTTCTGATATAATTCGAATTCTTTCGGGATACCTGCAAGAGGCTTCACAGCCGTCGGGATAAGAAAGGTTATCGCATTATCCAGGTGAGCTCGCCAGTTGCCTATTGAATGCGCTTCGTGCCACTCGTTCCATTTTACATCATATCCCTTGTTCTTTAAGCCGTCTCTCATCGATTTTGCGTTCATCATTATCGACTGCTCATAAGTCCCCCAATCGATGTACCACCGGATGTTTTTCTTCGGCCCTGCGAGAACGGAGTCGAAAACACGCATTCCACTCGTGGGCATGTAAGCGGGAGAGAACGCGGCCGCGAGACCGAATTTATCCGGATGGTTATAACATATTTGTGTCGTGATGAGGCCGCCATATGAATAACCACCCATCCCGCGATACGCCGGCTCGCTTAGAGTCCGGTATGTGGAATCTATGTGCGGCATCAGCTCATCAACGATGAACGTCTCGAAACTGCCTGCCTTGGTGGTCGCATATTCGGACTCCCGATCGCTCTCGCTAACAGGTGGCACGAATACACAGATGACCGGGTGTTTCACAAGATCGTGTTCAATAAGGTAATTAAGCGTGTTGTTCACATAACCGCGCCTCAGAAATTCCAGTCCGTCATGCAGGAGGAAGACCGGAAACCGTTCCGTGCCTTGTGAAGTGTATCCCGGCGGAGTGTATACTTTTATTGTTCGCGTGTTTGCAAGGATTTTGCTTGTGAACGAAATTGAGTCGATGGTGCCGTGCGGAATTTCGGGATAATAATTGATCTCAGGCGGCTGCACGTAATCGGGCATGGCAAGCTCTGAATTTGGATCGTACGACCCGGATATCTGATGTGGATTCAGGGGGTCAAGGATCCAGGTAGTCCCATCGACAAAGAACTTGTAATCAAGACGCGCATCGGATTCATATGATGCTTCAAAGTACCACAGGTCGGTCCCATAAAGGTTAGTCATTGGAGACGCACTCGTGCTCCATCCGTTAGCATCACCGGGTACCGTGATGCTGCTCGCAGTGCCTCTGTAAATGTAGTAAACGTATTGCTTCTGCTCGACAAACGGAAGCGAATCCGCGGCAGTCATGAAGCTGTCGACAACAGCTCCGCGTTCGGCCTGGGATGCCAGGTTGACGCGGTTCACGAAAGCATTGAACAGCGGCCCGAGTATATGTTTCTGAATGCGCGTGTTCGAGGTGGGATTGCCGCCGTATGCGCCCATATCGTTTCGTATTGTGCCGAGAGATGGGGAAAGAGCGTACCCTGCTCTTGCCGGGTTCTCGATATCGTTGAATAGCGGATCGGGATTCCCGGCATCCACACATTGGGAAGTATCTGAAAGAGAGAAACTCAGCGTGTCCGCTAAACGTGGATTCACATCTATATTACCGTTTCCGGAATAGCCGCCCTCGACATCACTGTACTGAACGTTCCCGCTGCCGGAAATTTGATTGCTTCCCCCGTTTCCCCAGACGATAGAATTCTGAATAATCGGAGTCCAGGGTCCGCGAATGTGGATCCCACCACCATCGGCTCCGGTCGGCTCATTTGAGGTAACCGTATTATTCAACATGTTCGGTGCCCGGGTCGTGGCGGTTTCGGTATAAAACTCAAGACCTCCTCCCGACAACGCTTTGTTTCTCGCAATTACATTGTTTTTGACGAGTTGATCGAGACCGCCGTATAGACATATCCCGCCACCGTATGAGCCTTTCTTTCCTTCGACGACATTATCGAAGATCCGGTTGTTGATTATCTCGACCGAGGAGGTTCCTTCCAGGGAATGCAGCCCGCCTCCCCAGCAAGGATACACGGTACAGTTCGGGGCAAGCGCGCGATTTCGAGCAATGAGATTCCCCGAGATCAGTACGCCTGAAGACGCAACCGCAACACCCCCACCGTTGCTGTTCCATCCGGAAGAGTTCGTCTGAGCAAGGTTGTCCGTAATGACGTTGTCAACCAGGCGCGTATTCGGTCCAGTTATTCCAACTCCTCCGGCACCAGCCTGAAAATTCTGAGATTGGATCGCATTGTGACTGATCTCGTTATACTCGATAATTGCGTTCCCTACACAGTAAACTCCTCCGCCATACGCACCGTTAGCAGTAGTCTGGTTGATCGTATTAAACGAGACAGTGTTGTGACTGATGCGGCAGCCCGATGCTGCATAGATGCCGCCTCCTAACCTGTCATGCGATGCGTAATAACTGGTGTTCGTGACAGTGCCGGTCCCACCCGTAATTGTGAAACCGATGAGTACCGAATTCGTGTCTTCCCACGAGACAAAGTACACGGTCGATCCGCTGTCCGGATTACTTGAATGACTTCCATCGATTATCGTCTTCGAGATGTGAGAGGTATCGTCGTCAGTAACGAACCGGCTTGCAACCGTAATCTTCTTTCCCCGGAAGCGAATATTCTCGTAGTAAGTCCCTTCAGATACAAGGACCAGGTCGCCATTCTTCGTAGCATTTATACCTGCCTGAATAGTTGCGAAGTCTGCAGGGACATTGATGGTGTCAACCTGGAGAACGGTTGCAGTCGCATAGCCGATGCTCCCTGCCCAGGATGCCGACCCACCCATGTACCACATCTTATAATTCCCGTCTAGCGAGTCGTACAAAACGTAAGGCGAACCAACATAAAGATTGTCCCAGCTCCCGGCGGTCTTATCTAATATGACCTTTCCTCCCTTCGTCCACGGGCCCGCCAAATTCTTCGAGGTAGCATAGCCGATCTTCCAGTTGCACCAGGTCCCGCCAATATAGAAGAGATAATAGGTGGACATATCCTCGTTGTACGCGAGTCCCATCGGTTGTACTCTGGGATATTCCCAGCTTCCGAACGCGCCGACATTGAGGACGTAGTTCGGAGATTTTGTCCAGTGTATTCCATCGTTCGAGCTTGCGTATCCACCACGATAAACCGAGCCGTCGTACGCACCATATATCATGTGGTACGAGTTCCCCTCGAAAACGATTGAACCGGGAAATACCATCAACCCATCCCAGGTGCCCGCAGCGCCGGGTGAAAGTACGGGATTGCCTGAGTACTTTGTCCACGTGATACCGTCCGGTGAGGTTGCATACCCCACGTATTCGTGGGTTCCGTCATCGCCGCAGTACCACATTTTATAGGAAGAGCCGTCATACAATACGTAAGGGGCGGAGACCCAATTATCATCCCAAGTACCCGGAGCACCCAGATCGAGAACAGGTCCGCTGTGTTTTGTCCAACTGATGCCATCCGGCGATTCGGCATAACCAACGCGCATATTCGCGCCGTCGTAACCGGTGTACCACATTTTGTAAAGCGTATCCTGCCGGATAACCGAGCAGCAGAAGACCCACTGGTCGTCCCACTCACCCGAAGCTCCGGGTGAGAGGACCGCACCTCCGTGCTTTGTCCACGAAATCTGCGCGAATGAAATTTCAGCGAAGAAAAACAACAGGCTGAGAAAGGACACCGCGAGGCATCCTTTGCGTGCCAAAATCGCAGTAGAACTCTCCATTTTAGCCTCCGTTTCTTGATTGGATATTTTATTTATAGGATCCTTGGATCGCGTTTCATTTCTTAAGTTCCATCTCTTTCGTCGACCTATATTCGGCTGCTTTCATCTCGTATTTGTATATCCCATGAGACATTTTCTTCGCGTGCCATACCACCTCATAAGTACCCGGCTCTTCCACTTTATCCACGAGCCGTTGTACCATCTCATCGTCCGCGTCATATATCGTCAGCACAATTCTCTCCCTTCTCGGAACGCAATATTTTATCGTCGTCCTTTCACTGAAGGGGTTGGGGTAGTTCTGCGCCAACTGAAACCTCGAAGGGACCATATCCGCCGAAATACGCTTCTCGTTGAAACGACGCATAATTATCTCTGCAACTTTGTTCCTTACAGGAGTACAAGTAACCTTTGGAAGTGATCATCTTCTATGAATTTCCGGTATAATCATCCCGATTTTGGGTAATCAGGGAAAAAAGGCGAGTTAAACTGAATGTGTGTGTTACTTCGTCCTGTTAAACAGGCTTGCGATATTCAGATGGCGACACCCCGAATTGCTTTCTAAAGGCCGCGGCGAAATGCGACGGGTCGTTAAAACCGACTTCAAACGCTATCTGCGCGACGTTGCCCCATTTTTGCTCGATCAGCTCAGCGGCCTTGTTAAGTCTGAACCTCCTGATTAGCTCTCCGGGCGGTTCGCCCACGAGGGCGGTGAGCTTCTTCTGAATCAGCGACCTGCTCACTCCTACTTCTCGAGCGAGATCTTCCACCCCAAAAGCTCCGTCGCCTATGTGCTTCGAAACAGATTCCGATACCCTTTGTAGGAACTGTCTGTCGCCGGACGTCGAGACATTTTCGTCCAATTCCACGAGCCCGCGCTGCCTGAAGTGTTCGTGTAACCTGTTTCTCTGGTCAAGGAGGTTCTTCAATCTCGCTATCAACTCGGCCGCCTCGAACGGTTTTGGAATATACGCGTCAGCACCGGTTTTGAATCCTTCGATCTTATCTTCCGTGGATCCCTTCGCGGTGAGGAGGATGATCGGTATATGACTAGTCCTCAAATCATCCTTCAGTTTGGCGCACATCTCATGGCCGTCCATTTTCGGCATCATCACGTCGCTTATGATGATGTCTGGAATTGAATCGATTGCCTCCGAAAGTCCTTCGACGCCGTTCGACGCCTCTATGATTTCATAATCAGATCGAAGTATTGCCGAGATGTAATTCCTCATATCCGAATTGTCTTCTACGATAAGCAAGTGGGGCCTCTGTCCGTCCCCCGGGGGTACCATCATTAGCGCATCGGCCCTTGAAGTCTTCGTCCACTGAACTTTGTCCCCCCCGAATTCTTCGCGATGATCC
>JAJYOS010000320.1 GCA_021796055.1 Bacteroidota bacterium | reverse complement strand
TTGTCTTCCACATGGAGGATCTTAAAAGCAAGTTGGTCATCCGTATCAAACATTTGACTTCTCGTCCTTTAGCATAACGTACAATGCGCCGCCAAATGCCATTATCTCCAGTTTAATCAATTGGTTGAACGCATCGCCCATTCATTCTTCAAACATTCATATTCTTCTGTTTTCTGACTTGGGTTCCGCCCTCCGATAATCGCTAATTGGAAACGGCTTGTCATAAGTTTTCCGCCTCGGCAACAAGAGAAGATGCTTCACGTCGTCTCGCTTGGAAATGTCCCGGACGACTTTGGACTGCGGCGTTCTCGTCTCATAGAAAACAAACGATTCTTCGGAAGGTCTGGTCCATATAGCTTCAGTTTGATGCTTGTTCATCAAAGCATTCCAGAAATCCACCTCCTTCTTAACCCAATCCGACCTGCAACGACAAGTGGCTAACACGAATCGTCATCAAAACTTCTCCGTAAAAGAGTCGGCATCAGGACCGACCCGACAAAGCTTCAAGTCTCCGGCCATCCCGGGAAACAACGTAAACCGCCGGTCGGCCAGACAAGCCTTATGCTCCCGTGAACATGCTGAATGAGTACTACTTTTGAGTTAACAGGATTGCCAAGGACGAGGTTCCTATTTCGATAACACTACCGACACTTCCATGCAGGAGCTACGGGATCCACGCGACGTGTGACGGTGTTGAGCTCCGATCCTATTCGTGAATTGGCAAAGATGACATCGCCGCATCAGGCCCCTAGTAGATTAATTAAGAGAAACGATGCGTCCTCTATGAGACAGCACCTGACGAATTCTGACAGCCAATTCATTGAGGTCAAATGGCTTTTGAATGAAATCCAGTGGTCGGACGCCGTTCGATCCCTCTTCGAATCTATCTAAACTGTATTCAAACATGAAAAGCGTCTTCAGCCCTTCCCTCTGTCTGGAAATCTTCTTGCTCAGATCCTTCCCGCTCATCTCCGGCATAACTGCGTTCGTCACCAGAAGATGTATCTCTCCTGAATATGACTCCACCAGAACTTCGGCGTCGACCGGGCTTGAAGAAGCGATGACATTGTATCCGCACTCCTCCAAAAATGTCTTCATCAGAGTCAACAGATCGGCTTGGGCTTCAACGACAAGCACGGTCTCAGTACCCCGCATCGATTCATTGGCGGAACGCAGTTCAACATTTTGAACGGCGCCGACGAATCTTGGGATGTAAACCGTAAAACCGCTTCCCTTCCCGAGTTCGCTCTTCACTTCGATAGTACCACCGCTCTGCTTGAGAATTCCGTAGACCGTCGAGAGCCCTAATCCCGTGCCGTGCCCTTTAGGTTTAGTAGTGAAGAAAGGTTCAAAGAGACGCTTCAAAGTCTTCTCGTCCATCCCACGGCCATCGTCCTCAAATTCTACGGTAACGTACTCACCCGGAGCAAGGCGCAATCCTGTAGGAATATCTTCTCTTGTGAACTTCCTATTGAAAGTTTTTACGGTAATCGTCCCTTCGCCTTCGATCGCATCTTTAGCGTTAGTCACCAGGTTAACGACAATCTGGTCAAACTGAGTCGGATCAATCTTCACGTTCCAGAGCCCGCTTTCAGGAACAAAGACCAGCCGGATCTTCTCTCCGATAATTCTATGCAACATATTTACTATCGAGTCGATGGAAGAGTTTATGTTTATTACTTTGGGAGAGACAATATCTTTCCTTGCGAAGGCGAGGAGTTGCCTGGTCAGGTCGGCTCCGCGCTTAGCCGCGGCAAGTATGGATTCTATCGGCTTCCTGGCAGGATCGTCATCCGTGAGTTTTCGTCTCAAGAGGTCGCTATAACCCACCACGACATTCAGGATGTTGTTGTAATCGTGCGCCACTCCGCCAGCGAGCTGCCCGATTGCCTCAAGCTTCTTGGATTGGAGAAGCTGTTCCTCCAAAAGCTTGCGAGCAGTAATGTCCTGCTTGACGGCGACGAAGTTCGTGATCTCCCCGCGATCGTTTCGCACCGGAGTGATGGTCATTGACTCGTCATAGAGAGATCCGTCTTTGCGTCTGTTCACGAGCTCTCCGTGCCAAACGTTCCCGGATAGAATCGAATCCCACATGTCCTTGTAGAAAGTCAGCTTTTGCTTTCCTGAGCTCACCAGCTCTTTTGGGCTCTTGCCGGTTACCTCATCGAGCGAGTAACCGCTTAGCGCCTCGAAGGCCGGGTTCGCCCAGACTATGTTGCCCTCCCTGTCAGTAATGATAACAGCGTTCCCTGCCGAGTTCAGTGCCGTAATGCGAAGATGAATCTCTTCCCGCAGCTCCCGCAGTTGTGTTACATCTTTCACGATCGTCTGAACCGCGGACTCGCCTCTGAAAACAACCGGCATGCTGGATATTTCGACAAATGCAACTGACCCGTCAAGTTTCAGTAACTTCCCTTCGGTGGGCCGCGACGAAATTCCTTCTTCACCAGGTTTTGCCAGGAGAGTCGAAACGAGTTCTCGCGAATCGGGATGAACAAATGTCATTATTGACTTCCCAAGAAGCTGCTCCGATGAATCAGCCTTCAGCAACTTCAATGAAGCCGGGTTAAGATGCAGGAATCTCGCGCGAGCGTGGATCACTATCGCGTCCGGTGAGGCATCAATGAATGAGATGTAACGCGATTCGTTTTCTTGCGCGAATTCTTCGGACCTTCGCATATCGTCGCGCTGTTCTTCCGCCACCCGCAGTGCCAGTCGCACCCGCCGAGTCGCAAAAATCGAGACCGACGCCGCCAAAAAAAGGAAGAAGATATGCGGCAGGAGCATGCCCAACGAAAGTCCTCTCGATAAGGAATGGATTAATCCGTCCCTGATTAGAAGCGCAAAGATAATTTCCGTCACGGCACAAACAGCTGCCGCAAAATATCCAGCCCGCTTTCCGAAAAGAAGTCCCGCCGTAACGACAACCAAAAGGTATCGATTGTTGTCGAGAGGTATCCGGTTTGAATAAAGAACACCGACAAGCGTCAAAACTCCCCACGCAGTTATGAGTAGAAGAATAATTGCGGGCCTTGTTCTTCCGCTTGAGTTCATCTTAAGACCGACACAAAACGCAGCTGTCATGGGAAGGAAGAAAGTCATCCACACGATAGAATTAGCCGGATGAACAATCGTGAGTGCTGCCCAAAGCAGCGTCAAAGCACCGGTCGATAGCCAAATATAGTAGTAGAAGTCCCACGCGAGTGAGCCCGTCTTAGGATCGCCCACAGTGGCAGGCTTGAATGGCAAATTCATATTCATCTAAAAGGTTCGTCCTGCCGAATTAATAGAAGGCCTGTTGAATCGCTCATCATCATAAACTATTGTGCAGCTCCGTAAATGTTCATGTCTTTTTCGATACAGTATTCTACAATGATACTTCGGAATTTTCAGCGCATTCTAAAATCTCGGTCAGGCGGCGATCTGATTCCGGAAGAAGGTTAAATACCAAACAACAGCATTCTGCCGCACGGTTCCCTGCGAAATTAAGATTCAGCATTCGTTTCAAATCGCCGTCGGACGGAATTGAATTCCGCCCGACAGTTCATGACCCTATCAATGCATGGATGGCTCGGCCGCAATTTTCTCTTCGGGCAGAATCTCCGAAATCGGCATGGCCATAAGCCAGCCATATATATTTGAGACATAAAGGGTCCCGCCTACTACGACAGGCGAGGATGGACCGAAGGCTCCTCCGATATGCTTGTTCGCAAGAAGAGAGCCGTTCGAAGCCTCTATGGCCGCAATGTCACCAGACTTGTATGGAACGTAAAGGATTCCTTTATCCAGCACCGCACCGGCGCGGATCTGTGCGCCGAGGTGAACTTTCCATAGCTCGCGGCCATTCTTCAGGTCGAGCGCGTAGTAATTTCCGGTCACCGGACTTCCCTCAAAAACATTGCCGTCAGCAATCATCGGAGTTGCCGTCTTCATCGCCGGTGGAATCACCCCTTGGGAAAACTCTTTCTTCCATACAACTCTCCCGGACGCGGCATCGAGCGCGAGTAAAACATTCGCAACAGGCATTCGTGGATCGCCGCTTTGCACGGTCGCTTGCTGTACCACGATGCCATCCGAATAAGCCGGTGTGCAATCTCCCATGCCTGTGGCCACCAGCTTAGGTAGAGTCATCCTCCAGACCACTTTGCCGGTCCTCTTATCGAGGGCATAGAAGAAATTCGGGTGGGTACCGCCGACAAAAAGGTAATTCCCGCCAAGAACCGGCGAAGACATGCTTACAAACGAAACGATGTCTGAAATCCATTTCGGCTTCCCGGTCGCCGCGTTCAGCTTGTAGACGTGCCCGTCGCCTGTGCCGATGTATAGATAACCGTCTTCGTATGCCGCGGTCGGCATCGCCTCGCCCGCGAAGTGATAGACCCAGAGCTTCTTCCCCGTCCTCGCGTCAAGAGCGTAAAGCGAATTGAGCCCAGGGCCGCGAGTCGGGCGCTTCCCCTGGACGTACAACATGGTATTCGCGTAGTTGAAATAAGCACTACCGGTCGAGACGAACACGCGTCCATCGACGACGATCGGATTGCTCATATTCATGTTCCATCCGTAATGAGCCCAGATTAACTTCCCAGTAAGCGCGTTCAGCGCGTACGTGTAACCGTTATCGCTCCCGATGTATGCGATCCCCGCGACGACCGAAGCACCCACGGGCATGCCGACACCGTAAGCGGTAGTGATGATGCTGTTGTTCAGTGGTGCGCCCTCTAGAGGAAGTGCACCCGCGCCTGCGAACTCCCACTTGACTCCCGCACGCAAGATTTCCGGAACGTCTTTAGTCAGAGGGAAGTCTGCATTCCGACCTGGATTGGAGGAATATGTAGTCCAGACGGAGGGAAAGTATTTCATGTAATTTACTTCCGGCTGGTTCTGGGGAAAATATTGATCAGGAAATTCAGCCTCGACGGAATTGTCGCTCCTGTTTTGAGCAAATGCCGGCGCAAATTGCAGAACGGCCATTATGACCAATGTCATGAAAATTCGTGTAAACACTTTTTTCTCCTTGAGAATTGTCTTGAAGGATATGGCGGCACGTTGCCACGTGGATAGTGGTAAGCCGATTGTAACTACGATGAATTAAAGGCAATAGAAAGGAGGTGCGCGTCCTGCGTAGGATGAGACTGGACTTGACTGCTCAGAGAAGCTTTCGGCATCCGGAAGAACTGTGTAAGGATTGGGTACAAAAAGACTCACGGTAACTACAGCGGGGCTTACGGCGGTTTGAGCGAAGAGCTGCGCGGGGCATGTGTGCGCTCTCGGTGCCAGAATGAGTGCGCATGAAAACGGGTTTAACTCAGGCTGGCGATTCACGCTTTCGAAAGGAAGTGAGCCGAACCGCCCAAGCTGGAATGAGCCGACCACTACAAAATAAATCACCAGAACGTAGCCGCCGATGCTTCTTCGACTGTCCGCTGACATTCGTTTCCCGTCTCTCATGAATATCATGAATATAGTGACGCTATCGGCGGCGAATAAGTTCCTGAGAAGCCATTCGACATCGAAGGACTCGACTATTCCCTCCCTATCCCTGTCCGGACATGGTGACACAGCTTAATGCCTCTGTGGCCTCAACGCGGGAAATGGAATCAGAAAGTCATCGTCGTCGCAAGCCTAGAGCGACAGTAGCTTTCCGCTATCAGTCGGTCGAGCGTATCCTGCATAAAGAAGAGCGCTGGATGGAATGGCGCGGAAGATGCTCCGATTAATTTCGGGATAAGGCGTCCTGCAAGTCTATCTGCCGCTTCGACATATCTCCCCGAGAACGCGACAGTATCGAACCCGCCCATGACGCTCATCGCCGCTCCGCAGCTCAGGAGAATTCTGTACTCAAGCAAGTCGCTCGCCTTTTCAAAATCTCTCCCTCCGCGGAGCACTTCAGCTATGGTCGCGTTTCTGCCAACGAGGGCCGTGACCCCACTTTTCCTGGAGAGCATCTCGTTAATCCTCTCGGGGCCCCATTTCTTTTTCTCCTCGAGGAGCAGAATAATCCCAGGATCGAGTTCTCCACAGGTCGAGTTACCAGGCAGCCCCTCGAGTGGAGTGGATCCGCCCGAGACAGTCACCGGCTTCCCGTCATAGATACCCGCCACCTCCGGAATCGGCTCGAGACATATCGACAATATTTTTCTCGCATCGATTCCTCTCTCCTTGATTTTGCCGGCAAGCGCGCCGTGGAACAGTCCGTGATAGCCATAACGTCGAATGTCCCCAAGACCTTCGCCGTAGGCTTCAGAGAGATTCCCATCGATGGCGTAAGTTCTTTCGCCGAGCGGCAGGTTGGCGAAGAACGCGGTTTCAAAGAAAAGGTAAATCTCCGGCGTGGGAACGATTCGCTCCAGCGCCTTAAGCAATCTGACCGAGGGGGGAATGTGTAACGGGGACCGCGCCGCAAGCGATTCGAGTCGTTCGAGTATCGACCTGTCATAAATCTGCGTTCTCTTGAATTCCTCACCGCCGTATAGAATTCGTACGGCAATTGCCTCGGGGGAATATTTTCCTATAAGCTTGCGAAGCTCTTCCAGTGACAGGCCCTCGCCTCTGAACCTAATCTTTCCCGTCCACTCTAAACTGCAGGCTTCCCATGGTTTTGTGGCGTGACCGTCCGTCGCCACCGAGTCTGACTCGACAGAATAGACATGGTACTCTATGAAATAACCTTCAGGAATTAATACAATCAACCTGCTCATCTAAACTTTCTCCTTCCTCAGAACCCGATGAATCACGTTCCTGCGAGACAAAAAGCTCGTAGGAGTTCTTAGCGATTGCCAGCTCTTCATTCGTCTTTACAACAATTATGCGTACCCGGCTGTCCTTCGCCGCAATGTCAGTCGGGAATTGTGAGACTTTCTTATTCTTCCACTCGTCGAGTTTTACCCCGAAGAATTCCAAATTTCTGCAGACGGCTTCCCGGACGTACGGAACGGACTCGCCTATAGTATCAGTGAAGACTATGGCGTCCGCATGTCCCACCACCGTCAGATACGCTCCCATGTATTTTCTTATTCGCCATAGGTAGACATCGAGCGTCATCTGGGATCTCTCATCGTCAGTCTTCGTCGCGCGAGAGACAACATCCCTAATATCCGATGAAATGCTTGACATGCCCAGGACGCCGCTCTTCTTGTTGAGGAGGTCATTTACCTTCGAGTAGTTTCCTCCGGAATACGCGATCAACTTCAGGATGAGTGCCGGATCCAAATCCCCGCATCTTGTACTCATGACCAATCCCTGGAGGGGTGAGAATCCCATCGTATTGTCCAC
>JAJYOS010000319.1 GCA_021796055.1 Bacteroidota bacterium | reverse complement strand
ATCTCAACCTCGTTTTCTCTCTCAGGCAGTCTCATCTCGACTCTGAGAATGCCGCCGCCGGGCATTGCTTCAATCGCATTTATCTCCAGCGCGATCAGAGCTTGTTCCAACTGTTGCGGATCGCAAATCGCCTCCAGCGGCTTGTCAGGCATGTCGACCTCACATCTCACGTTATTCATGGCGAGATGGTGGGCTATGAGCCTCAGACTCTGTTCGACGATCGGCACAAGGTTCTGCGGCTGGAATTCGCCGACCTTCTGCCTCGAGAAAAGCAGGAGGTTGTTGACGATATTGCCGCATCGTGTACTTTCATCTGCGATCATTGTAAGCTCGTCTTCCATTTCCTTCGTGCTTTCCCCGGAAATGTTTCCCTTTGATATCTTTTTCTTCAGAAGCTTCGAATAGGCGAGAATGCCGGCAAGGGGGTTGTTCAGCTCGTGCGCCACGCTGGCGGCCAGCTTCCCGAGCGAAGCCATCTTTTCCATCTGGACCATGTTCGAAAGAGCTCTGCGCAGCTCGTCCGTTTTCTGTTCGACCCTCTCTTCGAGAGTCTCGGCCCAGTCTGTCAGTTCGTCCCTCGCACGCCCGAGTTCCTCCGTCATCGTGTTGAACGAGTCGGCGAGGTCGCCGATCTCGTCTGAAGAGCGGACTTTTATTCTGTAATCAAGATTTCCTTTCGTGATTTCATGCGTCCCCTGAGTCAGTTTCCTGACGGGGATATTGACCATGATCCAGATGAATATTCCCGAGAAAAGCGTCACGCTGAGAACCATAAGTGCGCCGCCCAGGTACGTAGAATGCCTGAGCTGCACGAGACTGGCGTCCAGCGTCTTGAGCGGCAGCATCACATCCAGAACTCCGAGCACCGTTTGACTGGCGGGATGCTCATGACAGGGAGCATTGTAGCAGCTCGGTTCGTTCCTTATCGGCGTGATTACTCCGAGGACTCTGTATCCTTTGGCGGTATGGAAAATGCGGGTCAGCGCGGTATTACCGCTAGTCGGAAGAGCTTTGCCCGGCTGATGGCACACGTTGCACGCCTCGGCATTCATGTTGACATACTTGCCGACCTCGTCATCAACTGTCGAAAACGTGACCTCACCTTTCTTGTTGTAAATTCGAATGGCTTCTATCCCGGGCTCAGAACCTAGCGTGTTAATTGTGCGGTAAATATCTTTCCTCCGGTTCTCGAGCATGCTGTAGTGGGTGGATCTTTTTATAAGGTCGCTCGTACGGAGAGCCCAATCGGTCGTAGCAGCAAGGTACTTCTCAGAATGCCAGTTTAGCATGACGGTTGTGAAGATGGCCGTTGCCACGAGCATCACAAGAAGCACGATAAGGAAAAGCCTGAACGCCAGAAACCTGGTAATACGCATTTTGTCCAATGCCCTCGCGCTAGTCGGGTCAATTCTTATGCCGGGAAAATCAACAGAAGGAAGGCAAAGTCGGCTCAAATCGCCGATTATTGAAGGGGAGCTTTAGCAGTCTAAAGCCAGAAACCCGCGATGACGCGTTAATTGCGGGCAACGAGGCAGAATTCCGCGTCCCGAATCAGACCCTGTCCGAGAGAAGTCTCTTTAACACCGAAATATATTTGACGGGACCGAGAACGTCTCTGAGGTTTTTGGGACGGACGCCGCCGTCCAGCAGCGTGACCCCAGGTGCAGGCAGCCTGTTATCGAACTCTTCGAGCATTTCCTGCTTGAGCCTCCGCAGCTGTTCGTTCGATAGAGACTCGATCGCGGAGGAGTTGAGACTATCTTTCGGAACGCCTTCTTCGGACCGGATCTCGTTCAGCCAGCCTGAATCGTATGGGTCGAGGTGTACAAGAGCCGACGACTCCATCAGTCGCGGATTGACAGATCTGATTATTCCATTGACCGGGGACTGCACAGCGAGGGTACCGTCTTCGCAAATAACCCAGGCACACGGACTTCCATTCACTGACGAAGAGCCTGTCTGAGGAAACACAACGCTTCTGACTCCTTCGATAAGCGCGGCGGCATAATGGTCGATTCCTAAACGGAAAACATCCGCAGACACTTCCTTCATCCAGACATGCCCACGCGAATAAAGCCTGTCCTCAGCCGGCTTTCTGGACAGCGGTCCGCCGAAAATATTCCGGACCATCTCAAACAAAGTATCCTGCTTCGGTTGAGACTTCGCATTCCCTTCTAAGGCAGCCGATCTGATTTTACCTGCAGATGCGGCTTCAGAAGCGGGTGCTGATTTCTGTCGCATGGCCTGATCGAATGGACAGGCGTCACATTCATAGTTGCGGTCGCATAGTTTATACGATACCAATCCGGCATCTGTCCAGATACAATTGAACTCGCCTTCCGGTATCACTTTGCTCACAGCATATTTTTCTTCCATAGTGCACCCGCTTCTCTTCGGATTTCTATTTTGCTTCCATTCCGAACGACGGCTCGCCCTTCACCTTGATCTCGTCCTCGATTACGACGACTTCATAACTCTCGGCGTGCGCCGGTTCCCTGGCCGCCGCTTCTTTCGGAAAAACTGCAAGATTCTTCGCAGCCCACGCAAACGCACCGAAACCGACAGCGACTATCATGAAGGTAACCGCAATTTCCATCCAGCTGGGGAAATAACCCACGCCGTAGTGCTGCTCCAGGGATGTTATACTTACGTTCATCCTGTTGAGCACGAAGCCCGTCACGACGAGGACGGCGCTGTAGAACAGGCCTCTCTTACTCTCTCTTACCCTCGGGTTGACAAGCAATGCTATCGGCACGAGAACGCCAACGATGATCTCGGTCCAGTAAAGGGTTCCCTCGAGATTGAAGGTTACGAGATACGAACCGAGATTGTAATTCAGGATGTCTTCGATTTTGAGGACGAGGTAAATCGCAAGTGCGACCGCAGTCACCTTGCCCAGCTTCGACAATATAGGCACCTCGATTTCGCGGTGAAAAGCGCGCGAGCTAAAAAATGATTCTATGGTCACCATCGCGGGGCCGACTGCCACGGCCGAGGTGAAGAACAGAAACGGAAGATTCCCTGAGTACCAAAGGGGATACATCTTCTCCGGGATGATCAGATACAACGAACCGAGCGAAGACTGGTGAAGCGTTGACAGCATGACGCCAAGGATGACCATCGGGATGATGATGTTATGGACTGCGCGGGCGGCCTTCTGCAGCTTCAACCTCTCAAACAGCATAGGGCTGAACTCCAGTGCAAGCACAGCCGTATACAGCATTACACACCAGGCCACCTCGAACATTACCGAATGTGGATTCCACATCACCAGCGGATGCCAGATGTTCCACGGCCTTCCGAGGTCGAAGAGGAGGGCGAAGACGACGAGCACATAGCCGAGGAACGCGGTCAGAACCGAGGGACGAACGATCGCTTTGTAGTCATCCAGATGGAAGACGTAAACGGCGGATGCTACGACGAAACCTCCCGCCGCCAGCCCGACGCCGCAAAGCACATCGAAACCGATCCACAGGCCCCACGGGAAACGATCGGTCAGATGAGTTGCGGCCCCGAGCCCCAGCGCAAATCTCGTCACCGTTGAATACAGCCCTGCAACCACCAGAACCAGAAAGACCGATTTCCAGAACGTCATGTGCCGGAACCAGTCAGTAACCTTCGAAATAAGACTATTCGTGTTCATTTTGCCTCCAGTGGTTTACCGTTTGTCGTCATTTTCGTTGATCGGTGCATTTTTGCGCTTCATTTCCTCTTCATATTCCGCAACCTTTTTCTTGCGGTCGGTCAGCCACCAGAAACCTGCCATCAGAGTGCTGCCCCAGACGAAGTAATTCGGAATCTTCTCCATAATATCCCAGGTGTACTTGGGAAGGGCTCTCTTGGGAAGATTCGCAGGGAAGCCGATTTTGCCGAAGTCGACACCGGCGAGATACATTGTCGATGTGCCTTCGATCTCACTGATCCCGAAGATTTGCTGCACATAAGTCTTCGGACTTTCCTTGATCCTCTTCTCAGCTTCTGCGACCAGATCGTCACGATATCCAAAAATGCGCGCCTGCGCCGGGCATGCTTCGACACACGCAGGTTGTTTTCCTTTCTGCTGACGGTCGTAGCACATGTCGCACTTCGTGACTTTCGGATTGAGCTTGTTCCACTGATACTTCGGTATCTGGAACGGGCAGGCCTGCATGCAATAACGGCAGCCTATACACTTGCTCTCGTCGTAGGTCACCGGACCTTCCGGCGTCTTTTGGAACGCACCCACGGGGCAGACCGACGCGCACGTCGGTTCCTCGCAATGCATGCACAGCCTCGGTACATATGTATCGCCATATTGTTGTACTACAGTGTTCTTCTCGCAAGACAGCTCGTGCACATCGGTGTGAGGAAAGCCCCATCTGTCTGCACATGCTTCCTCACATGCCATACATCCGATGCACTGTGTTGCATCAATTAGAATTCCCACCTGACGTTTCATCTTGGTTCTCCTTTTCCGATCCGCGACTATGAGTTGGTTATGTGCCCGTTGTTCCCGGCCCCGAGAAAATCGTTTTCGAACTTCTGCCAGACTTCCTGTGGGCAACGTTCCATGACGTCATTGACCGGAATGCCGCCGTCCATAAGGGTCACCCCCGCCAGAGAAGGTGAGCCGGACGCGACGAGCGCCTCCGTCTGTGCCGTGATGAAGTTTCTGAATCTTTTGATTTCTTCCTTCAGCCATGCGGCGGCCTCGTTGCCGATAGACAGCTCCTTGATCTCACCGGCGAGGTTCGTCGGCTCAAGCAGCGTGATCCAGCCTCCCTTGTACGGCTCTTTCCTGACTACTCCGGGCGAGTTGTTCAGATCCTCGTTGAAGGCAACGATCTTTCCTGAAATGGGCGAACGGAATGACATCTCTTTCCCACCCTGGCTTATAGTGAAAAGTCTGTCGCCCTTCCTGACTGCCGTGCCGGTCGAAACAGGACTGACTTTGCTGACCGGCCCGATTACCTTCTGCACGAAGTCGTCGAGCCCGATCCGGGTAAGGCCGTCCGGGAGCAGCTCAACCCATGTATGACCCTTGCCGAAAAAATATCCCTTGGGGATCACGAACCTTGGCTTTGCGGAAACCGGAGCGGCCGTTGAAAGCGCCGCCCTGCGTTTCGCTGCCCTCTGCACGAAATAATCGATTATCAGAAAAACGATTATTGTCGCGACTACAAACAACGCAACCATTTTGAACCTCCTAAGATTTTGCGGTAGTGTGTGTTGATTTATCCAATTCTAACCTGCTGACATTATGGTCCGGCGAGTTGACGGATTCCCGAGACGCGCTCGAAATGGAAATAATCCCCGGTACAATTGGAATGTTCAATTCAAGCTTCTCCGATCTCATCTAATTCTCTTCTTTCTGAATCTTCACCTATTATTCATCAATATGTGTTCCAAACCGGCTCCTGCGGAGAGAAAAATTTGATTCGCTAACTTCTTACAGGGACACGATTTAAGAGTTGGGAAATGCCGATGCGAGCTTCACGTCGACGACAGAAGGGCCGTGCGTTGAATGGCTCAACGCTGTTTCTTAGCCAAGTGTTGAATATGTCGCTGCAATATCCGTAAACGCAGAAATCGTGGTGTTAAATATCTCAACATGGTTTGTTGAGTATCTCAACGACGGGAGGCGGTGACTTCAGGGAAGAGAAAGAGAATCCGCTTAGATTGCGCGATATCGAGTGCTGGTGAAGGCCTCAGCGGGACTGGCTGATTCTTGTCTTGATTCCCCGCACGGATAATTTGACAGGAATAGCGTTACGCCTGTTTGCTTTCCAGAATTATTTTCACACCGGAACTGGTACCAATCCGGGTCGCTCCATTCTCAATCATAAGGACTGCATCGGCGTAACTTCTCACCCCGCCCGACGCCTTTATTCCCATGGAAGGCCCGACAACTCTCCTCATGAGTGCAACGTCAGCCGGAGTCGCGCCCCCTTTGCTGAAGCCGGTCGACGTCTTCACGAAATCTGCTCCTGCCTTCTTCGCAGTCCTGCAGGCCACTTCCTTCTCCTTATCCGTGAGAAGACAGGTTTCGATGATCACTTTCACAATGGCCGAATGCTTGTGGGCTGCATCCACAACCGCGCGAATATCATCTTCAACGAACCCCACGTCGCCCGATTTAAGTCTGCCGACATTAATGACCATGTCTACTTCCTGAGCGCCGTTTGAAAGAGCCTCTTCGGCTTCGTACACCTTGGATCCTGTCGTGGTGGCTCCGAGCGGGAAGCCGATGACCGTACAAACCTTAACGGCAGTATTCCCCAGCCTTTCTTTCGCGAGTGCCACATACCCCGGATTGATACAGACGCTTGCGAAGCCGTATTCAATCGCTTCTTCACAAAGCTTATCGATCTCGGCAGGCGTCGCCTCCGGTTTCAGAATGGTGTGATCGACCATCCGCGCGAGTTCGCTCCCGACAATCTTCCGTGCATTCATCTGAGTTCCCCTTTGCCGTTGTTCATTGTTTTATAGAGCTGGAAATCAGAATCCATAAGATGGGATGATGGATTGGCGGGGTTGTACGCTTCAAAATTTGGAGTCTTAGAGAATATTCCGAACATCGGAACTGCAAGAGCGTCGCCGAGGCCGAGCGGGTCAAGCCCGAGAATGACTTCCACCGTCCGAAGCATGCTTAGCTGGTCGTAACGATCATGAACAACCGCGTCGCGTTTCACGTAAGGCCCGGCGGCAAGCGCAACCGTTCTTGTTGCATCGACATGATCGGGACCGTTCTGGGCATCGTCCTCCTCGACAAGCACCAGGCTGTTTTTCCAAACCGGACTGTGAGAAATCGTTTTCAGTATCAATCCAAGCGCTGCGTCATTCTCCGATACGAGTTGGAACGGATTCGGATAATTTGGATTCGTCCCGCCGGTGTGATCGTTTGGAAGCCATATATACTCAAATGCCGGCACGCGGTTCTCGCGAACGAGATATTTGAAATCCTCGTCCCACGCCCTGAACCTGTTTAGATCCGAGTAATTCAAATCCCACGTGTAATAGTTGAAAGCATAATGCGAAAGAAAGTCGGCGAATCTTGACCTGAATTTTGCGTTTGTCCGACAGGCTTCGTAGAGCGATTCATCGCCGGCAAATATTTTGGATATACCGGTACCGAAATCGTTATTGAGCAGAAGCTTGGACGGTCCCTGTGGTGAATGAGAGTCACCGTAGTATTTCGCGGCAAAATCGGAAAACTGCTTGCCCCTGTCGGTCACCCACGCAAGATCCATGCTCTGTGCATAGAACTTTCTTGCCATCTCGCTTCCGACGCCGAAAGTC
>JAJYOS010000318.1 GCA_021796055.1 Bacteroidota bacterium | reverse complement strand
TCCCGATGTTCAAGGAAAATTCGATACTCAACTACGGTAAGGTTAGAGCAGCCTTTGGAACGGCAGCTGTCCAGCCCGGCGCTTACGAAACCGCCAACTATGTCGTCGCGAACCCGGTGATCGGAAACGGTTTCGGACCGGCGATAGGTTTGCAGTATTATGGCGGTGGCGTCGTCGCCTCGTCAACACTCGGCAACGCGGCATTGGCTCCAGAGAAGACGACCGAGTTTGAATATGGACTCGATTTGAATTTCTTCAAAGACTGGCTCGAACTAAGCCTGACCGGTTACCACGATTTGACGACCAACGCAATCCTAGGCCTCAACGTGGCGCCATCGTCCGGCTACAGCTTCATCAACTCCAACGCGGCGAAACTCAGCAACGTCGGTTATGAAGCCCAAGTCACCGTCAACTGGGTCAGAACCGGTGGGTTCTCCTGGCAGACGATCGGCAACTGGACCACGAACCACAACATAGTTTATGACCTGTCTGGAGTAACAAACGTATTCCTCGCCGGATTTACAGACCCAGCGTCAGAAGCTATACTCGGTCAACAGGTTGGCGTTCTTTATGGCACGAGGTGGGAAAGAAACCCGAACGGCACGCTTGCTCTCAACCTTGCCGACTCGACAGCTCCCGGATACGCCTTCCCGGTTGGAGATGCCGCGACGCCCGGAGTGATAGGCGATCCAAATCCGAAGTATATCGCTTCCATTTCAAATACTTTCCGTTTCGACAGGTTCACGTTTGGATTCAGATTTGACTTCCAAGTTGGCGGTCAGGTTTGGAACGGTACCGAAGGAGCTCTCTCCTATTTCGGAAAAGCCGCATTCCAGAACTGGTGGACAACGATCTCCGCGCAGCAAGCCAACACGCTCAAGAACTATGACGGCTACACTGTCGCTCAGATGGCTCAAGGTGAAGATTGGGGAATCCCGGCCAATCAGATGCCTGCAAGCGCGGCATTCCGGAAGAACGCCGATGGGACTTACTCCTTCAGAGGATACGTGCATAACTTCGGCGCCGGAAATGTTATTGTAGATGAGTCTTATTTCTACGACGGCCCCGGATCCGGTTTCACCGGCCCGTCAGAACAGTATGTTCAGCCCGGTGGATTTGTCCGACTCGCGCAGGTGTCTCTCTCTTACACCGTGCCGTTGAAGGCGATCGGTATGCAGAGCCTCCAGCTCAGTGTTATCGGCCGCAACCTGGCGCTATGGACGAAGTATGGCGGAGTAGACCCGCTGGCCAACCTGACCGGTCCCACAAACGGACAGGGACTTGATTACTTCAACAACCCAAGCGTCCGGTCTTGGATATTCTCAATCGCGCTGAATTACTAAGAAAGGGAGCAATATGAAGAAAAGTTTAACATACGTCGCAGTACTGGCGTTTTTCGGCGTGGCCCTCGTCGGTTGCACATCGTTTATGAAGGGCTACTCTACGAACCCGTACGGCGCTACGAGTGCACCTGCTCCACAACTATTCGCCGGATCGGAAGGAACCTTCGATGAATTCATGGAAGGCTTCCCTTCGCAAATGGCTTCTATGTGGGGACAGGCAGCTACAGGTTCATCAAGGCAGTTCCAGGGCTATTACAACTACCAGACTTCGGCCCAGGACTATGCTAACGATTGGGCGAATGCCTACAACAGCGTCATATATAACCTTCGCCTTTGTCAGCAGGAAGCGGCGGCCAATGGGCAGAAGAACCTTGAGGGAGCGGCAAAAATCCTCGAGGGAATTCAAATTGGAAACATCACTGCGCTATGGGGTGCGGTCCCTTACTCTCAGGCAGCCGAGCCTAAGGTAACAACGACGCCGAAGTTCGACCCCCAGATCCAGGTGTACAGCGAAGTTCAGGCTACCCTGGATACAGGTATCGCGCTGCTTACCGCAAACGACGCGAATCTGTCCGACGATATCTTCAGCTCCGGCGGAAGCGCCAAGGAATGGCTGGAAGCGGCTTATACTGCGAAGGCTCAGTTCGAAATGCAGATGGCACGCTACGATAAATATTCCACCGCCGATCTCGACAACGTGATCGCGTGGGCACAGAAGGGAATTACCGCCACCGATGGTTCAGAGGACTTGACTTTCCTCCATACTACCGGTACCTACAACGGCGATATGAACCTCTGGTATTCCTTCGGAGTGTACGACAGAAGCGGCTACATCGACGCAAGCAAGAGCTTCATGATACCTATGCTCGAAGCTTACGGTGACAGCGCCCAACTGAACTACTACTTCGATACGTCGGCAAGCCCGGTAGATCTTAACTACAGCAAGGGCTTTTCTGCGACTGCGCAGTTCCCGATCTTCAGGGCTTCTGAAACCAACCTGTTGATCGCTGAAGCATACGCGAGAGAAGGCAAATTGAGCAGCGCGGTCACTTACCTGAACAACGCGATTACTTACAACAACAACGCGTTCGGAGACTCTACCGCGACGTACGCAGGCACTGAGGCCGCTGTCGCGACTCAGCCCGCTCTTCTGCAAACAATCTGGAACGAAGAGTATATGTCTCTCTTCCCGCAGGTTGAACTCTTCAATTTCCTGAGGAGGATCAATTATCAGATCGTTTACACTTCAGGCAGCCAAACGGTTAAGCTCACGCCGACGCACGGTGCTGATTTCCCGCAGCGGTTCTTCTATCCGACTAATGAACTGACTGCCAATCCGAACACTCCGGCGCAAACTTCCGGCGACTTGTTCAAGAAGACCACAGTCAACTCGGTAGCTGACCCGGCACTTACTTCGACGTACTAAGAAGTGAGCCTCGGTCCACTGCCGGCTTAAAATTCATCCCGTGCCGCTTACAGCGGCGCGGGATTTTTGTTTTTGATGATTTAGGTCCGATTACCCGTCGCACTTTTTTTGACTCAAATCCTTGATTAAGAGTCAGTTCGCTTCTAAATTGGTTAGAATTTTTGGAGGTAATATGGCGGAAAAAAAATGGTACAACGTATTCGTATCAGTTGAAGACGAAGATAAAAAAGTTGAAGAGGCTGTGGAGCCAACTCAAGCACAACAACCTTCGCGCGTGGAGATCGGCGAGCCGCAGCTCGAACAGCCTGTAGCGCGCGTAGGTGAAGAGCTTCCGAGCTTCGAAGCGATATATCAGGCTTTCGGAATCAAGGAGCCCGTAAACGCTTTTTCCGTGTACCGTGCCGAAGAGCTCTTGAAAAGCTCACATCTCAAAGGCGCCTCGAGTGAAATAAAGAGGAGCGCCCTTATGGTCGCGCTCGAAGCGCTGCGTATACCGGCGGAAGACGTCATTCAGGACGCGGTCAAGCGCGACAAGGCTCTGACTCAGTTCGAGAAGATCGAAGAGAGACGTTTGCGCGAGATGGAACAAAAGAAGAGCGAAGAGAACAAACGCCTCCAGGAAGAGATGGAAAGGATTTTCAACGAGATACGCGAGAAGATGGAAGATAACAATAATTCCGTCAAAGAGGCTCGCGACAAATTCCAGGCATGGCAGGAGGAGAAGGAGAAGGAAGAACAGCGCCTGTCGAGTGTCCTGCAATATTTCGTTCCTCAGGATGTCGCTGACCAATCCCACAGCCCCAGACGGAGAAGGACCCCCTCAACTCCATCCGAGAGCTGATCTCAGGATTTGAATTTGCGATTGCTCGGCAGGTATGGACGTGCGGTCCCACTAAAAAACTCTGATATATGGCGCGTGTAAAAATCCAACCCGGTGGCAAGGTGCTGATTGCGATGATTGTCCTTGGTGCCTTGCTCTTTCTTTTTTTTGAGTTTAAGCCTACCGCCAAGGAATCTCAGAGCCGTACTTCAATGCGAGAACCTTCCACGGTGACTTCCGCCCGGATGCCTCAGGAAAATAACGAGGTCATTGCTGGTCCCAAAGAGGTTGCTAAAACAACGCCTAAAATGGCAGCGCCTGCGGAGGGATCTGTACAGGAAGCGAAGCTGAACTCTCCGATACGTATATATTTCGCATTCAATAAGTTTCACATAAATAAAAACGTCTACTGTATTTTCGACAGGATCCAATACCTCGTAAGAGAGCGCGGGGCGGGAGGCATTCATATACTCGTTGAAGGGAACGCCGATTCGATAGGAGCGCCATGGTACAACTTGAGGCTTTCGAAACAGAGGGCCAAGCGCGTCGCCGATTCACTCTCGGTTCGTCTCGACGTGCCGCTCGGCGAAATATCTCTCGTGGCAAACGGATCCAGTAAGCCAATAGCGTCAAACAGCACTGCAGCCGGCAGGGCTGACAACCGACGCACAGACGTGATTATCTATCGCTGAATAATCTCTTGGGCGTTGTTATGGACGCCTCGGCAGCACGCAATCATTTCTCCTAAATCCATTCAAATATTTATCAAGAGTCGATAGGGCTGACTCGCATGTCCTCCTTTACCCAGTCGCCGTTTCCGAGGTCTGCACGTCCTACTTTCGCTATTCTAAGGAGTTAGATGTAGCTAGTAATCGTTGTTTGTGTTATCGTACTAATGACAGCCTCTTCCTCTTGCCCGCGAGATGAATGCTCGATCCTGGCCGATGACCGAACGTACAGCTTGTTACAGGTGCTGCAAAATCGGAGCTGCTTCCTCGACATGAGCCATGGTTTCAAACCGCATACACGAAGCGAAGTTGCGAAGCCACTCATCGAATGGTAGGGCTTTGAAAGGCTCCTTCCGAGGGACTATCCGGAAGCGGGTTCGCGGGGAGACGACTTCCGGAACTTTGAACCGAGACTTTCTCACTGGCTATTAAATTCGTTGAAAGTCGGATTTGAGGCGTTGCATCTGGAACATGGAAGCCAGAACTTATACGGGCCTTACACGATACCATGGATTACAGATACGAACATAATGGTGGCCACAGGCTACAATGAGCCTGAACGGTCCAGTCAACGAATCTCTTCCACGTGTCGGTGATGTATCATCCGCAACAGAAGTTCTATGGCAAGTTGATACTGTATCATTCCCGGAGCCGCAATTGCGCGCGCATCCAGGGGCTTAATAAAAGACAGTTTTCGTTCCTCTTCACCGAGCATTATGACTTTACCAAGAATCTCAAATTCAATTAATCCTCACAAAGAGAGTGAACAAGTCGGCATAGCAGCGTTATTCATGTGAATGAATCGCTTTCTCTGCAGCCGATTTCGCGGAGAAAGTAAACCAAATCTTAAGGATGGTTGTGACATGAAAGACAAGACTGAAGAATCAAGGCGGCTCGAAGAACTTAGGAAACTAAGTGAAGAGGCCAAGGCCGGCGGTGGCGCGAAGCGGGTGGAGGAGCAACACAAGAAGGGAAAACTGACGGCGCGCGAGCGGCTTGAGATACTTCTCGACGAGGGGTCATTTACAGAACTCGACATGTTCGTCAAGCATAGATCCCATGACTTTGGCCTTGAGAAGCAACGATTTCCCGGCGACGGTGTCGTGACAGGTTACGGGAAGATCGATGGAAGGCTGGTATTCGTGTACAGCCAGGACTTCACTGTGTTTGGGGGCTCGCTTTCGGAAGCTCACGCAGAGAAGATTTGCAAAATCATGGATATGGCGATGAAGATGGGGGCGCCCGTTATCGGACTTAACGATTCCGGCGGCGCGAGAATCCAGGAGGGGGTCGTCTCGCTCGGCGGATATGCCGATATTTTTCTAAAAAATACACTCGCGAGCGGCGTGGTGCCGCAAATCTCAGCCGTCATGGGACCGTCGGCCGGCGGTGCAGTCTATTCGCCCGCGATCACCGATTTCATCTTCATGGTGAAGAACACAAGCTACATGTTCGTTACCGGCCCGAACGTCGTCAAGACCGTCACTCACGAAGATGTTTCGTTCGAGGAACTTGGCGGCGCGGTGACGCACGCGACAAAGAGCGGCGTGGCGCATTTCGCCAGCGAAAGTGAAGCGGAGTGCCTCGTGGGAATCAGGAACCTTCTCTCTTATATGCCGCAAAATTATCGCGAGGACCCCCCTCGCCTGAAGACGAACGATAGGCCGGACAGGGTGGAGGAAGCTCTCAACACACTGATCCCCGACAGCCCGACAAGACCTTACGACATGAAAGATGTCATCAGACTTATCGTGGATGACGGAAGATTTACGGAAGTTCACGAGCTATACGCTCAAAACATAATCGTCGGGTTCGGAAGACTTGATGGTCGGTCGGTTGGAGTTATCGCCAATCAGCCAGCCGTGCTCGCCGGTGTTCTTGACATAGATGCCTCAACAAAGGCGGCAAGGTTCGTCCGCTTCTGTGACGCGTTCAACGTACCGCTCCTCGTTTTCGAGGACGTGCCCGGGTTCCTTCCAGGTACCGATCAGGAGTGGCGAGGGATTATCAAAAACGGCGCGAAGCTCCTGTACGCTTTCAGCGAGGCGACGGTCCCCAAGATCACCGTCATAACGAGAAAGGCATACGGTGGTGCCTACGATGTAATGAACTCAAAGCATATCAGGGGCGACATGAACTTCGCCTGGCCTACCGCAGAGATCGCCGTTATGGGACCAAGGGGCGCGGTCGAGATAATTTTCAAGAGGGAAATAGAGAAGGCTTCCGACCGCGACGAGATGGAAGCGAAACTTATTTCGGATTACACGTCAAAATTTGCCAACCCGTACATAGCGGCCGAGAGAGGCTACATTGACGAAGTGATTGAACCCGCCAAGACGCGGGCGAAGCTCATCCGCTCGTTCGAGATGCTCGAGTCGAAAGTCGACACGAACCCGAAGAAGAAGCACGGCAACATTCCTCTTTAAGAGCTATGACAATCGGGCGCCGGGTTTGCGGGATTGCAGCCAGGGCATCTGCTGATAGATCTCCACGAGGGAGCGGCGCATGATTTGTCTCTCAATATTGCCGGCGCCGATATCATCCACACATCCATTCTGAGCTGATGTGAACTCTAGTAAATACTCCCAGTAGCTCCAGATGTGCTAGCTTTCGACCTTATGCAGGGGATTGAGAGGTGATGGATGTTTATTCCAAAGGGGTCGATCCCGTTTGGGATCTGATTAGAGCCTATTGCGCGCTCGAAACCCCGCACTGCAGAACTTCGTGTGAGCATCGGGAATCCTTGAATGTGCTTTGTGAAGAGTTCACCCCCGTTTGCGAGCCGAGGAAAGAATAGTGTGAGCAGGTTACTCCAGTCCGCGAACTTCCCAGAGTCCAATGTGAGGTCCGAAATTCGCGATGTGCGACGGTTGGACGTCATTGCGGGTGGGTGAAAGTTCAATGCGGGGAGGTGAAATCGCGATGTGCGACGGTGGGACGTCATTGCGGGTGGGTGAAAGTT
>JAJYOS010000003.1 GCA_021796055.1 Bacteroidota bacterium | reverse complement strand
TTTATATTTATTGGCTCGAAAAAGGGGAAGGGTTGCATAATAACATAATGAATGCAAAAACGCCCTCCAGATTTATTGCAAACTCTTGTGCGGAGTTCTCTAACCTTTTTGGAATTGGCTCAAAGGTTACAAATATAGCGGAGATTAAAAAATATGCGAGATATAATGGTGAAAAAGGCTTATTGGAATTCTTCCAAGAAATAGGCGCAAACGTGAAAGCATTACCGTTGCACCTGATAAGATTCACTGAGTCCCAATACATTATCACTTTCTTTGCGCAAGTCTCATTTGCTGTAGAGATTCTTTGGAACTCGGATGTACAGAAGTTGTCTTTTGTGAATGATATTGAAAAGAAAAAACTATTTTATGCGGTCGAAGAAACGGGAAATCTAAGACTCACTAACAAAGAGTTTGATCGTTGGAATGCAACGGTCGGTTGACTAACCGCCTCATGTCTTCATCCTTTCAATCTCCTCCGTCAACTCTCCCCACCTGAAATACTTGTTCTCCAATTTGCCCTCCAGGCTCTTGTACTCGATGGTCGCATTTTTCGCCTCCTCACCGTTCTTGTAGAAATCCGGATCCGCCATCACCCGTTCGATTTCTTTCCTGCGGCTCTCCATCCATGAGATTTCTTTTTCAAGTATCGTCAGCTCTTCCTTCAGCGGCCTCAACTTTTTGGAAAGTTCGTTCCTTTTCTCCGCTTCGACTCGCCGTCGTTCTTTGGTGGGCAGCTCTGCGTTCGATCTCTCGATCCCTCTTTCCCCGTTTCTCCCATTCTCCTTGTCCCAGATTCTCTCTTTCTCTGCCTCTTGCCTCTTCCTATACAGATAATCGCTCACGTTACCGGGAAAAGTCCTGACTTTCCCATGGCTGAACTCGGCAACTTTGTTGACTAACGGATCCAGGAACGCCCGATCATGCGACACTATCACAAATGTACCTTCGTACCCCTTCAGCGCATCCTGCAGCACTCTCTTGGACCTCATGTCCAGGTGATTTGTGGGCTCATCCATGATCAGAAAGTTAGCCGGCTGAAGAAGCATTTTTGCGAGAGCAAGCCTGCTTTTTTCTCCCCCGGAAAGAACCGAAACTTTCTTGAAGACATCATCGCCACGAAATAGGAATGCACCTAATATTGTCCGGAGCTTACTACGGATTTCTCCCGTCGCAACGCTGTCAACAATGCCGAGCACATCACTTGATAGGTCAAGCTCCTCTGCCTGGTGTTGCGCAAAATAGGAGGGCGTAACGTTATAGCCGGTCTTGATCTCCCCGGAGTCAACCGGCTCGGCTCCCGCAAGAATTCTGACAAATGTGGACTTGCCGGCGCCGTTCACGCCGACCACCGCGATACGATCTCCTCTCTCGATTGTATAATCGAGGCCGCCGAATACGAGTTTAGATCCGTAACTTTTGTGAACACCTTTCATCTCCGTTACAATGCTGCCGCTTGCCCGCGCCTGCGGAAAGTGGAAATGGATTTCCTCTTCCTCATCTTCAATCTCGATATGCTCGATCTTTTCAAGCTGCTTTATCCGGCTCTGTACCTGTCTCGCCTTGGTGGCTTTATATCTGAATCGTTCGATGAACTGTTCGGTCTGTTTGATCTGTTGCTGTTGGTTTTTATAAGCGTTCACCTGTTGTTCGCGCCGTACCGCTTTCTCCTTCTCATAGAACGAGTAGTTCCCCGAATACTCTACAAGCCTCCCGAGACTGAACGCCCACGTCCTTTTCGTAAGGTTGTCGAGGAAGGCACGATCGTGGGATACAAGAAGAACCGCTCCGTTGTAATCTGTAAGCTTCCCCTCGAGCCATTGGAGTGATTCGATGTCCAGATGATTGGTCGGCTCATCCAAAAGGAGAACCGACGGTTCCCTGAGGAGCAGCTTCGCCATCTCTATCCTCATTTGCCATCCGCCGCTGAACTCGTCGGTCTGCCTCTCAAAATCATACTCCGAGAAGCCAAGACCGATCAGGACCTGCTCGATCTTGGATTTCATCCGGAAAGCATCGAGGTCCTCAAGCTTATGCTGGAGCTCGCCGAAAACTTCGAGCGCGTCCATGTAATCCGCAGTCGAGGCATCAAGCTCCTCAAGGCGTCTATGCGCCTCATCCATTTCTTCACGTACCTGGATGACATCTTCAAATGCGGACTCTGCCTCCTGATACAGTGTCCTGCCGGAGGAGGTGATTCCCTCCTGGGGAAGGTAGCCGACTGTGACGTAGTGCGCCTTGTTTATGCTTCCGGTGTCGGGTTCAGAGATATCGGCTACGATTCTAAGAAGGGTGGATTTTCCGGCACCGTTCGGACCGACAAGGCCGATGCGGTCGTGTGGCCCGATGGTGAATGATACATCGCGGAAAAGATAGCGATCTCCGAATTGTATGGTTATGTTTTTTGCGCTTAGCACTTCTGGTCGTTCTTCGAACCAATAAATATAAATAAAACCGGCGGAAGAAAAGACAGACGACTTTACACTCCCGGCCCGCTCCGATCCCGCCGGTTTGAAATTCGCTGACGGGCAACTATCTTAACAGGCCGATTCGTCGATTGATCCAATTACGATGCGAACTCATCAAACTTCCCGGGAGGAACCCCGATGGGGACCAAAATTATTGCAATCCGCCCTGCCGTGCTTTCAGATGCGGATCGTATTGCTGAGTTGTGTGTTCAACTCGGCTACAACGCCTCGGCTGAAATAATGAAGAGGCGACTTCAAAAGACGCTGGAGAAAGCCGACACTGCAGCGTTCGTCGCCGAACAAGATTCGTTCATCGCAGGTTGGATCCAGGTAAGTATCAGAGACGCGATAGAATCAGGAGAATCAGCCGAGATTACCGGGCTTGTAGTCGATGAGACTGCCCGCGGCAATGGAATTGGTGGAAGGCTGGTTAAAGAAGCCGAAGATTGGGCCGCTGCCCTCGGTCATCAAACAGTAAGGGTACGCACAAACGTCGTCAGAACAGGAGCGCGCAGTTTCTACCATCGTCTTGGGTTCGAGGAGACTAAGCAACAGATTGTTTTCTCCAAACGCCTTTTGTCTGAAACTTAATATTCCCCAAGCGGGCACCGGACATCAGGTGACACAGAGAACGAGACGACTCTACTACGAATCCGACCGTGTCTCTGTGTCACCGACAGCATGACCGCTCTTTATTTACCAATCATCCCCAGTATCCGGTCCTCCTTCTGCGCCGCGTTCTTCAACGCCGTAGACAGGATTTCTATCTCCTTTCCCAGAAGTGTGGGATCATTGTCCTCTATTGCCCTTGCAACTCCGGGCAGCGGCTGGCTCGCGTAGCCCGTGTAGAAGCCGGGTGCATAGATCTGGTGCTTGAACCAGGGGCTCTTCGGCAGGCCGGTCTCTTGTGTGAAAGCACGTTCTACTTCCATGAGGGTCGCATTGATTCTCGCATACTCGGCCGGGCCGGCATTGTGGATGTTCGCGTCCACTTCCTCAGCGACCTTCTGAAATTCCGCGCAAGCTTCTATGGCGGGAGAGAAGTCCGTTGATTTCAACAGCTGATTCTCACTCGCACGTTTCTGGCGCTCTTTTATGTATTCGCTAATCTGCTTGGAGTAATCGGAATACCTGAATGGCAATATATTATCGTCCGCCAGTCTCATCGCTGCAATCCCGAGCACCTTTGCCACGGTTGCGTGATACTCGAAGGTCGGGTCTCCCCAATGCTCCATCCAGTAGAAATCATCGAGCATGGAATGATAAACTCCATACGGCCCGCCGAATCCGAAGTCGAATGCCGGCACCCCGATATGATCGAGGAAGACTGTGTAGTCCGAACCGCTCCCCAATCTTCCCAGCTTCGTCGCAGCCGTATCGGGAACAACGTTGTCCTTCTCGAAAGTCTTTTTGTTTTGGTCCGCGTACCAGGCATCGAAAACGCTCATCCCGGTCTTCGGGTCCTTTACTACCTTTGTTACATTCATGATGAATTTGTCGAGCGACGGAACCGCGCTCGCGCCGAAAACTGTCCCGCTCACGGGTGCGTCGATGTTAATGTATGCCACGGCATCTTTTGAAAGATCTTCCGTATTCTGTTCGCCCCACTCGGTTGATCCGATGAGACCGTATTCCTCACCGTCCCAGGAGCAGAGGACGATCGTTCTCTCGGGCTGCCATCCTGATTTTATGAGTTGACCGAGGCCGCGGGCCGTTTCGAGAAGCGATGCCGTTCCACTGTTTGGGTCGACCGCGCCGTACACCCACGCATCACGGTGATTTCCCACAATAACTTTCTCGTCAGGATATTTCTTCCCGGGAATTGTCCCGATAACGTCCCAGATGGGTTTTATTTCGTAATCCATGTCGAGCTTCATGTGAACTTCCGTGCCGCCCGGTCCGATGTGGTATGCGAACGGCAATCCTCCCTGCCAATCATGAGGCACGACGGGCCCGGCAAGGTTGCTCAGGAGTTTCTCCGCGTTGCCGTATGAGACAGGCATACAGGGGATGTGAGGGAGATCTGTTACCTGGCTGAGAGGAATTCGCTTTGCATCTTTTGTCGAAGCATATCCCGGAGTCAATGGGTCTCCCGGATAAATCGTGAGGTCCTGTATACTGCCGCGCTGGACCGCAGTCCAGGGACGCATCGGCCCGTCAGGGTAGATGTCACCCTGGTCATAACCGTCATCGGCGGGATCGGAATAGATGATCACTCCTGCCGCGCCGTGCTCTTCTGCGACTTTCACTTTTATCCCCCGGAAACTTCTTCCATACCTGACAAGCATTATCTTGCCCTTCACATCGATGCCGAGCTTGTGGAGGACCTCGTAGTCCTCGGGCAGCCCGTAGTTCGCGTATACTATCTGCCCGGATATGTCACCACTGGGCGAGTATGCGTTAAAGGGCATGACGACGTTTGAATTGTAGGTGTCTTTATCCCATCTCCATCCCCCTTCGTTGAGGTCGAAGTTGCACTTCTCCGGGGCAGTCATCTCGAGTGTCTCGGACTTGGGATATGGAAGGTAAACATAATAGGTGACGATCTTTGCCGATATCCCGTATGTGTCGAACCGGTTCTTCACGAAAACAGCCAGCGCACTGTCGTCTGCACTCCCGGCGACATGCGGCTGCTGGGTTAGGATAAAAAGATTCCTTCTGCAGCTGTCGGCTTTCGGAATCCGTAGGAATTCCTGCTCGAAGTTGGCTGCCTGCTGGCCGTACAACGTTATCGCGGAGAGGAGCAGAAGGAATGAAGCATACAGTAGGTGCTTTTGCATATGATTGAGCTCCTTTTTTAAGAAATCATCGAAAAGTTAGAATGCGGGTCGCGTAAATCCAATTGTTTTCGCCACTTCAGCCGGACCGTGTGGTAATGGCTCACTTGACACCTTCGCATAAAACCGTTTAACTTAAGTTCAGCCACTGACCCGCAGTCAGTGTATGTCACAGGGCCTCACATAGGAGCAAACAATGGGAATACCTGAGCGCAAAGAGCGTGAGAAGCTCATGCGTCGGGAGACGATACTCGGAGCCGCCGAAAGCGTGTTCTTCGATAAGGGTCTCCGCGCCGCCACACTCGACGAGATTGCCGACAAGGCAGAGGTCAGCAAAGGGACAATCTATCTTTATTTTGCGAGCAAGGAAGACCTGTACTGTTCATTGATGACAAAAGCTCTAATCCTTCTTCTTGACACGTTCAGGGAATTCAGGCCCGAAGACGCAGGTCCTGAAACGGCACTCAGGAGGTTTGGCGAGGCTTATTTCGATTTCAGCAGCAGACATTCGCATCTGTTCAGGATGCTTGCAGCTGTTGAGAGTCCCGCAATAACGGAACATGTGTCACACGAAGTTTTTTCGGCGCTTGAAGAAGCAAGCGACAAAGTTCTAAGCTATGTAGCCACGTACGTACAAAAGGGGATTGATGAGGGCGCTTTCGGTAATGAGATCTCTTCACACGAAGCGGTCGTGCTCTTTTGGGTGTCGCTGAGCGGTCTCCTCAATCTGAAGGAGCGATCCCTTGCCATGAAGAGGGTAAATGGCCTGAACGCCGACTCGATTATCGGATCGGTAGATTTTGATACTCTCTACAAGAAATGCCAGGATTACCTCCTGACCGTTCTCTCGCAGGGCAAACGACGGGCCGCAAGACTTCGTACTGAGCCGAAAGCATCGGGGCGGCCTATCAAGGAAGCAAAGGCATTGAGACGAAAATGAATGCGAAGAAGGCGGTTGCGTTCTCCGTCGCAACGGTCATATTTCTCGGGGGAATCATAATTCTCAGGATCCATTCGCAGACTGCGTACGAAAAGAAGGCTGAAACAGACAAGCCTGTCACAGTCAGCGTGACCACGGTGCGATACGGTGCGATCACGGACAAGATTAGTGTGACCGGAGCTCTCGAAGGTATTCACGAAGCTGAAATTATTTCGGAGACGTCGGGAAAGATTGTCGGCATCGATGCCGATATCGACAGCTGGCTCAAGGCGGGTGGTCACATCGCGCGGGTCGAGAACGACCTCCAGGAGATTTCGCTTGAACAGTCGCGCGCGCAGACTGCTGCGGCCCGGGCCAACAGCGACAAGGCACAATCTGACGTCGCGCGTATCGCGAGCCTTTATGTGCAGAAAGCGGTGTCGGAGAGTCAGATGGAAAACGCGGAGCTCGCTGCGAAGGCGGCACTGGCCCAGCTGAGAGGTGCCCAGGCAGCGCAGAAACTTGCGCAGAAACAATTTGACGATACGATTCTCCGAAGCTCCATCTCCGGAAGGCTCGCGCAGAAGTACATCAATATCGGTAAGATGGTATCTCCCGGTATGAAAGTCGCGACCGTCGTTGACGACAGCCGGATGAAACTCATAGTCGGCGTTCCCGAGGAGAATGTCTCTTCGGTTTGCAATGGCGACCGCGCAGAAATTACCGTCGACGCAGTCCCCGGCGTCGTGTTCCGGGGTAAGGTCAGGAGTATCGCCCTTAAAGCCGATCCCATGACGAGAACGTTCCAGCTCGAGATTGATTTTCCCAACGATCGTGCGCGGTCGGTGAAGAGCGGTATGTTCGCTCGGGCGGAGATCACGATATCCGTTAGTGACAGCCAGCTGGTAATTCCCTCGGCCGCGCTGCTCGAATCGGGAGTCTCCACCCATGACGTTTATGTCGTAAAAGGCTCACGGGTCAGCAGAAAGACGGTTTCGATCGGTGCAAGGAACGATTCTCTTGTCACCGTGAGCTCCGGTTTGGCTCAGGGTGACACGATAGTGACGTTTGGTCAACCTAATCTGAAAGACGGGACACTCGTCCGATATAAGCCTTCTGAGTGAGGATCCCCCCATGCGCTTAACTCAGCTTGCGATCAAACGCCCCGCTTTTATAACGATGATATTCGTTGCGCTAGCCGTGCTGGGGGTATATTCGTACAATCAGATGGGGGTGGATCTTCTTCCGAAGATGGACTGGCCGATCGTCTCGGTCGTCACCGTATATCCCGGGGCCGGACCAAGAGAAGTCGAGAACGACGTTTCAAAACCTCTGGAAGACGCACTGAGCTCGCTGAACAGTGTGGACAACATTCGCTCTTATTCAAGGGAGAATGTTTCCGTCGTCGTCGTGCAGTTTACATTCAGCATGGATGTAAATGCGGCAGCCAACGACGTGCAGCGGAGCGTGGACATGGCTCGCTCGCTGCTGCCAAAAGATGCGGAAGCGCCCCGTGTCCAGAAGGCGGACCTGAATTCGTTTCCTATTGTCAGGATCTCTGCACAGGGTGCGATGGAGCCGACCGCGCTTTATCAATTCGTAAAGGACAATATCAGGCCCGCTCTGGAACAAGTACCCGGCGTTGCGATCGTCGATCTCGTCGGCGGCAGGCAGCGTGAGATTAAGGTGGAGGTAAATAACTCGAAATTGCGGTCGTATAATATCTCCCTTATGCATGTTGCGCGGGCCCTTGCAAGCGACAATATCGATTTCCCGGCGGGCACCGTGACCGGGACGACCAGGGAGTACACAGTAAGACTTTCCGGAAAGTTCCAGAATTTGGCCCAGCTCCGGAACATGGTAATTTCATCCACGCCACAAGGCGTAGTCCATCTTGGTGACGTGGCCAGGGTCGTGGATTCTTACAAGACTGAGGGACAAACCTACAGCCGCATCGACGGCGTCTCGGCCATCGGAATTATCATTCAGAAGACTTCCGGTGCGAACTCGGTCAAAACCAGTGACGGAATACAGAAGGAATTAAGCAGCCTCGAGAAGAATTACTCGGGAGCCGGTCTGAAGTTTACTATCGCTCAGGACATCACGCAGTTCACGCGGAATTCAATAAACGAAGTCCGACGTGACCTGGGTCTGGCCATACTCATAGTCGCAATAACCCTTTTTCTCTTCCTGCATTCCGTCCGCGATTCGTTCATCGTACTCCTTTCTATTCCAACCTCGCTGATCAGCACATTCATATTCATGTACGCGATGGGCTTCACCATCAATCTTGTCTCTATGATGGCGCTGGCGCTGGTGATCGGCATACTTGTCGATGATTCGATTGTGGTTCTCGAAAATATTCACAGGCATCTGGAATTGGGCGAGGAAAAGAGGACTGCTGCCCTTAACGGCCGGAGCGAGATCGGCTTCGCGGC
This sequence comes from Bacteroidota bacterium, assembly GCA_021796055.1. The sequence goes on along the minus strand of JAJYOS010000003.1, from coordinate 18,857 downwards.
CATCGCAATCACTCTCGTGGATGTCGTCGTCTTTCTTCCGATAGCGATGGTCGGTGGGCTGGTGGGCAAGATCTTTCGGGAATTCGGGCTGACAATAGTCTTATCGACCATGATTTCGCTTTTCGTCTCGTTTACGCTGACACCGATGCTCGCCTCAAGATGGTCGACTCTGAAGCAATATACGGATGAAAGCGCCATCGGCAGATTCATAAACTGGTTCGAGGGCTTGCAGAAAAGACTTGATTCCGGTTACAGAAATCTCCTGGCCTGGGCGCTGGCCAGGAAGAGGACAGTGTTGGTGATCAGCGGACTTGCGCTCCTTATAAGCCTTCTGCCGATCCCGCTGCATCTCATCGGCACGGAGTTCCTGACACAGCCTGACAGGGGGGAGTTCGCGCTGACAATCGAATTGCCGGTAGGCACGCCGCTCGACAAGACTTACCAGACTCTCGCCCAAGTTGAAAGCCGATTGCAGACGGATCCCGACATCGAGAGATATTTCAGTACCGTCGGCGTATCTGAGCAGACCTTCCAGAAATCCACTCAACCGAATCTCGGCCAGATACAGATAAAGCTCGTCCCGCCAAGGGACCGCAAAATGTCGACCGATGACGAGATGGCGCGGGTAAAAGAGATTGCCGACAGTTTTCCGGGTGTGGTCTCCAGGACGAGCGTTATCGGGATGTGGGGGACGGCAAATTACTCTCCGTTGGAGATCGAGGTCCAGGGCGAAAACTTATCGGAAGTCGCCGCGGCATCACAGAAGATTGGTGACGTGATGGCCAGGACAGAAGGAGTGACAGACATAAAAAGCACGTGGCAGACAGCACTTCCCGAACTGCAGGTTGTCGTCAATAGAGAGAAGGCGGCCTCGTTCGGCCTGACACCTGGCGACGTCGCGGTTGTACTTCAGACCGCGATTCAGGGGGCGGTGGTGACGAAGTTCAACGATAATGGCACCGATTATGACATTAGGCTGCAGCTGGCCGAACGCGACAGGAATGAACCTTCGCAAGTCCGCGATCTCACCTTGATGACGAGGAGCGGCGGACAGGTGTACCTGAGACAGGTGGCAGAAGTCATTGGCGGAAACGGCCCCGTAGAGATCGATCGGAAGGACCGGGAGCGGCTCGTGGCAATTCTAGGGAACCTGACCGGCTCGAGAAGCCTTGGCGACGTGACACGCGACATAAAAACCGGGATCGGTTCGCTCGGCCTTTCTTCCAATATCAAGGTCTTTTTCGGAGGGGACAACGAGAACATGTCCGACATGTTCAGAGATATGATGATCGCGCTTACCATGGCGATACTCTTTGTTTACATGATTATGGTATCGCTATTCGAATCGTACGCCCATCCTTTCACGATAATGTTCTCGCTCCCCGTAGCGCTGGTGGGAGGGATGTTGGCACTGGTATTGACGGGGCAGACACTGAATACATTTTCCATGATCGGTGTGATTATGTCCATGGGACTTGTGAGCAAGAATGCGATCCTCCTCGTGGATTACACCAATACTCTTCGGGCGCGCGGACGTACCATGATCGATGCGATACTTGAAGCCGGTCCCATAAGATTACGCCCGATAATCATGACAACGGCAACCATGGTTTTCGGGATGCTTCCGCTGGCTCTGGGGCTCGGTGCGGGGAGCGAGATTCGACAAAGCATGGCTTTGGTTGTCATGGGCGCTCTTATCAGCTCAACCCTCCTGACTCTGATACTTGTCCCGGTGATGTACACCTACGTCGACGGGTTCAAGCTGAAGTTCCCGTACTTGTTCGCCCGGATTCGATGGCTGTCACTGCTGAAAGGCAAGACGCGTACTGCCCCTGAGCAACCGGTGGCTAACCCGGAGAAATAGTTCCCCCATAACTCTGGAGACAGTTAATCACCCCTCACCGTTCTCAGCCGGAGAGCTTCAGTAAGAAAGCCGATCAGGAATTGCCGGATCCCTGTGCGCGGAGGAATTACCCGTAGATGTTCTGTTCGTCGAACTCTTGCACGAATAAACCCTTCCCACGTTTCGCAGGTTTACCGTTGAAGAGCGCAAACATAAAAATGATCGCTGCTACGGGAAGGAAGAGTAATCCAATCACCTTAAGAAATTTGCTCATGTTTCTCATCGACTCTTGATTGTGAATTGCATGCTTTCGAACCGAAATATTCTGAGTTATCGGTGCTTATTATACTAAACATATACTTAGATATTCGGTTCTTTCTCATGCGCAAATTTATCATGATTTTCTTCCCAAATCAAGATTTTTGATTGATTTTTGATTCATTTACCAGATCCTTGTGCAGAGGAACACACACTCGAGGCTCGTACGACGCGTGTCCGGTTATGCGGGAGATTCAGTCCAATCTCGTTGCATTTTTGCGCTGTCAAGGGTATTTTTCTAAGAAACGATTGGCCGAATGATGAGCGACAACTACCAAAAGACAACCGAAGAACAGAATCAACGACAATTCAGGGACAGACCGCCTCGAAGGATCGATGTTTCGATCGTGATCCCGCTTTACAATGAAGAGCAATCACTTATGCCACTTTCACTCAGCATTCGCGACGCTCTCGACAGAATGAATGCGACTTACGAGGTAATATTCGTGGATGACGGCTCGACGGACAACTCCGTCAGAGTCCTGAGGGAGATTCACCGGAAGAACAGAAGATATAAGTTCATCAGCTTCAGGCGGAACTACGGAAAGTCTGCCGCTCTGTCGGTAGGGTTCCAGCATGCAGTTGGGAGAATCATCGTCACGATGGACGCCGATCTCCAGGACGACCCGAACGAGATTCCCAGGCTCATAGAGAAATTGGAGTCCGGATATGATCTCGTGAACGGCTGGAAGAAAAAAAGACACGACCCCATCTCGAAGACGATTCCCTCGAAGCTTTTCAATTACACGACCTCCGTAATGACCGGTATCAAACTCCGTGACTTCAACTCGGGGCTCAAGGCCTACAAGCGGGAAGTCGTCCAGGATATTAAGGTCTACGGAGAAATGCACCGGTTTCTTCCGGTGTTCGCCCACTGGGCCGGATACAGGGTTGCCGAGATCCCGGTCGTTCACCATCCCCGGAAATTCGGCAGAACGAAATTCGGGTTGAACCGGTTCTGGCACGGATTTTTGGATTTGCTTACCGTCATCTTCACGACGAGGTATAGCAAACGCCCCCTGCACTTCTTCGGCATCATCGGTCTCTTCTCTTTCCTTCTCGGTTTTGTTATAGATCTTGAACTGACTATCGAATGGCTGATGGGAAAGACCGCGATCAGCAATCGGCCGTTATTCACTGTAGGCATTCTTTTCATAATCGTCGGCGTCCAGTTCGTGTCCATCGGCCTGCTTGGAGAGATGATCACCAGGACAAATGCAAAAGAAGAATACGTGATCAAGGAAAAGGTATTCAACTAATATCTTGCCTGAACGACAGAAACCCATCATCCACACTGATTGCCGGCATTTTCGGGGACACATCCCGTGCAAGCCCAACAAGATTTACGGGGTTCACTGCGACGGTTGCCCTTACTACGAACTGACGGACGAGAGATTCCTGATAATAAAACTCGGCGCGCTCGGCGACGTGATTCGGACGACTCCACTTCTCAGAAAGATCAAGACTCTCAACCCACGTGCGGAAATCTGGTGGCTCACTCTTACTCCCGAAATCCTCCCGGATGAGGTGGACCGGAAATTGCAGTTTAACCTCGCCTCCGTTCTGCAGATCGAAGAGACGGAATTCGATTACCTTTTCAGCCTCGACAAGGACTACGAAGCCGCTGCTCTGGCTAAACGCGTGAAGGCGCGTGTCAAGCGGGGATTTTTGCTGAGCGAAGGCCGGACGGTTCCGGCCGACGATCTGGCGTACAAGAAATATCTGACCGGGATCTTCGACGACGTGAGCAAGGCAAACAAGCAGTCTTATCTCGAGGAAGTTTTCGAAATCTGCGGGTTCACTTTCGGCGGCGAAAAATACGCTCTTCCAAATTTTGAATCCGACGGTTATAAATGGAATATAGATGCATCCCGGCAGATCATCGGTTTGAATACCGGTTGCGGCGGAAGATGGACGAGCCGTCTCTGGAGCGAAGAAAAATGGGCGCAAGTCGCGGAGGGGCTGATCGCAAAGGGACATAAAGTCATTTTGCTGGGCGGTGAGCAGGAGGACGAGAGGAACAGGAGAATCGCGGCAAGGAGCGGTGCGGATTACCTCGGCTTCTTTCCGTTGAGGCAGTTTATCAATCTCGTCGACCGGGTTGATCTGGTGGTGACGGGCGTAACGATGGGGTTGCATATCGCCGTGGGCCTGGGGAAGAAGGTGGTCCTGATCAACAATATCTTCAACAGGAACGAATTCGAGTTATATGGCCTCGGAAAGATCGTTGAGCCTGACAGAGAGTGTAAATGCTTCTTCATGCCCAAATGCGTCAACAACGATTATTTCTGCCTGGATCATTTGCCGTCCGCAAAAGTGCTCGACGCCGTCCTGGAAGTCATGGAGATTCCGTCCGTGACTGCTTCCGTTAAATGAAAATTGCGATCATAAGCACGGCCTTTCCACTCAGGGGTGGAATTGCGCATTATGTCTCCCTTCTTCGAGATCACCTCTCAAAGCGTCATCAGGTGTCGATAATTACATTCAAAAGACAATATCCGAAATTTCTTTTTCCCGGAAAATCTCAGGAAGAGAAGGGCGCTGCCGCCGGTGAGCAACCGAGTCCACAGGTTATCGACACTCTCAATCCGCTGACGTGGTTCAAAGCAGGGAGGATGGCGGCACGATTGAATCCCGACCTTCTGATATTCAAATACTGGATGCCGTTCTTCGCTCCGGCTTTCGGTACAATTGCAAGGGTCGCGAAGAAAAGGTCAGCCTGCAGGGTCCTCTTTATATGCGATAACGTTCTCCCCCACGAAAAGACACCCGTCGATAAGATGCTTACCGGCTGGGCGCTGAAAGCCGGCGACTCTTTTATCGTGCAATCGAAATCGGTCGAGAAAGATCTCCGCAGCCTGATCGAGTCACCTTCTTACAAACTTGTTCCGCATCCGGTTTACGAAATATTCGGAGGGAGCACCGACAAAACAGAAGCCCGCAGAAAATTCGGCTTGATGCAGGATGAGAAAGTGATCCTCTTCTTCGGCTACATCAGGAAGTATAAGGGATTGCATGTGCTCCTTGAAGCCGTGAGTAAGGCGCTCGCCTCGGTCCGCTTCACTCTGCTTGTTGCCGGTGAATTTTACGACGAGGAAAGAAGCTATCGTGAGCAAATTGATCGGCTTGGAATTGCCGGCAGCGTGAAAGTGTTTTCGGATTACATACCGAACGACGAGGTCGCCGCATATTTTTCCGCCGCCGATGTGGTTGTCCTTCCGTACCTGGACGCGACGCAGAGCGGGATAGTGCAGATCGCGTACAATTTCAACAAGCCGGTCATAACGACGGATGTCGGCGGTCTTGCTGAAACCGTGATCCACGGAAAGACCGGACTTGTTGTACCGCCGAATTCTCCCGAAGACCTCGCAGCCGCAATAGTCGCTTTTTTCCGAGAGAAACTCGGCGAATTATTCTCTTCGGGAGTGTCGGAACAGAAAAGGCTTTATTCCTGGGACAACCTGGTGAATGCCATAGAAGAATTGTCGGGACATGAGGCATAGCCCATTAGTGAAATCTCAAGCTCCGGGGTTTAAGACCGGATTTTACAATTTGAACAAATGAAAAAAGTTCTGATCGTTTCATATTACTTCCCGCCGTCGGGCGGGCCCGGTGTCCAGCGTGTGCTCAAGTTCGTCAAGTACCTTCCGCAATTCGGATTCCAGCCGGTTGTCCTTACTGTTGAGAACGGAGATTTCCCGGCCGTGGATGAGTCTCTTCTGGATGAAATTCCACGAAACGTCAGAGTCGTCCGGACTAAGATATTCGAACCTTACGACCTTTATAGAAAGCTGACCGGCAGAAAACCAGGCTCGGCTGTTGATGTGGAGAATATTCCGGCGGGCGGGAGGAAGAAATCCGCCGGTCTGACTGAGCGGTTCGCGGAATTTGTGCGTTCGACGTTATTCATACCGGATGCCCGCATAGGGTGGTTTCGACACGCGGTCGCAGGTGGTGTGCAGACGATGAGGGAGGAGAATATCGATATCATATACTCCAGCTCTCCGCCATACACACCATCCCTGGTCGCGAAGAGCCTCAAGAGAAGAACCGGGAAACCATGGGTGATGGGATTACGCGATCCCTGGACCGGGTTCATTTCGACGCCAGACAGGTGGTTCCTGCCTGCGGCCGTTGACAGGCACATGGAGAGAAGTTGTGTCGAGTGCGCCGATGCCGTGGAGATCGCCTGGGAGGGGATTGGGAAGGATCTGATAAAGAAGTATCGGGAAGTCGATACGTCAAAGATTGCCTACATTCCGAATGGTTTCGATTCGGAGGATTATCCGGAAGTGCGCGCCGGCAGGAGCGAAAAGTTCACCATAACTTACACGGGCTCACTTTACGGCAGGAGAAGTCCGAGGACACTTCTCGATGCTGTGAAGGCACTGCTGGCGGAAGGGAAGATATCTCCCCGCAATTTCAGGCTTGTCTTCGCAGGAAGGTTCGGTTCAGAAGTCAGAGAGATGCTCTCGGAGCCCGAGCTCCAGGGTATTGTGGAGATCAAAGGTTATATGGCTCACAAGGAAAGCATACGACTTCTCCTGCAGTCCGACCTTCTTGTGCTCATCGTCGACGAGTCTGAACTCAGCGATGAGATTGTTCCTGGCAAGGTGTTTGAATATATTGGTTCCAGAAAACCGATAATCGCTTTCGCGCCTGAGGGTGCTGCAGCAAGAATAATCCGGTCTACCGGAAGCGGCATCGTGGTGGGTCCGGCCGATTCAGAGAAAGCGAAAGATTTGATTCTCGACCTGTACTCGGATTTCGTGGGAGGCGGCAGGCAACCGGCGGGAAGCAGGCACCGGTTCGCGCCTAACGAAGAGATTATTAACGGATTCGACAGAAAAGAAGCAACGAGAAAACTATCAATCCTTTTCAACAAAATATTAGAGAGAAGACATGAGCAAGCAGTCTAACAAGAGGGTAAGCGAAAAGAAAGCCTTGCAGGAAAAGCCCATTGTGCCGCAGAAGTATGAGACACCGATTCTCATCGTCCTGATACTGCTCCTGCTCATAGTCTTCCTGCATAGTGCCTTTTTCGAGAACAAGGTCTTCATTGCGGCTGATATCAACGCCTCGAAAAGTCTCGACGCGTATGTTCAGCAGGCAAAAAGCGAAGGGGTGTTCCCCCTCTGGATACCATACATATTCAGCGGGATGCCTTCGTTTGCCAGCTTGCTCGCCGGTGGAAACAGATGGTACGATCTGGTGCAATCTGCGTGGGGCACAATAGACCGCCTCGCATCGATACTGATGGTCAATCAGGATGTCGGTTGGGTTACCGTCTATTATTTTCTTTTTGGGATCGGAATGTTTGTGCTGGCGCGCCGCCTTGGGCTGACGAAGTTTGCATCCTTCTTCGGTGCCGTTGCCACTGTATTTTCGACTTTCATCATAGACTGGATCATGGTCGGGCATAATACGAAAATTGCAGCCATGTCCTTGTTCCCGTTCATCCTCCTTCTGGTCATGGAGCTGATACATCGCTTCAGGTGGTCTTACCTCCTCGGTTTGGTCGTAGCGTTGCATCTGCAGTTTTCGTCGACTCATATCCAAATGATTTTTTACTCTTACCTGGCACTGGGGATCTACATACTCTTTATGCTGATCCGGGGGATTGCGAAGAAGGAAAGGCTCTCAGGCGTGATAAGATCCGGATTGCTGCTTGTCGCTGCGAGTGCGGTCGCGTTCATTATGTCCGCGGATACCTACCTGTCGACATACCAATACAGCAAGTACTCTATTCGCGGCGCTCCGCCGATAGTGCAGACCGTTCAGGACAAAGGGCAGCCGGAAGGCGGACTTGACTACGAGTATGCCACCAACTGGTCGTTCAGCCCGAAGGAGATCATGTCTTTCCTGGTCCCGTCGTACTACGGCTTCGGGGATATCGAGTACCGCGGACCGCTGTCCAACAACCAGTCGATTCACGTGAATACCTATTTCGGCCCTGAGCCTTTCATGGAAGCTTCACCCTACATGGGCGTTATTGTGCTCCTGCTGGCGTTTGTCGGATTCATGAGGAACAGAAAGAATCCGTTCGTCCTATTCAGCCTGACGGTCATTATCTTTGCTCTTCTCGTCTCGTTCGGACGGGAATTTTCGCTTGTTTATGATTTGATGTTCAACTACTTCCCCTATTTCAACAAGTTCAGATCTCCGAACATGATTCTTGTTCTTGTTCAGGTATTCATTCCGATTCTCGCGGCGTTCGGGCTGAATTCCATCGCTGAAGCCAGACGCGCCTCTGATTACGGGCTCGCCAGGAAAATGCTTATCGGTGCCGGCGTGTTCGGCGGATTGATACTTCTGGTGCTGATCATGCAGGGACCGCTCCGCGATTACTATGGCGGGATAATTCAAAGCGGCCGGTTCGGAACCTCCGCTCCGCAGGTCCAGGGTCTGCTCTTCGACAATATGATGAGCGATCTCTACGTCTCGCTCTTCATCTGCTTGCTGACTGCAGGACTCGCATCTTTCTATATCCGCAGAAGAGTAACGACTCTCGTTGCCGGGTCGGGTTTCACGCTGATTCTCCTTTTCGATCTTTGGAGGGTTGACTACAGGCCGATGGAGCTTTATGATCGCAAGACGCAGGCAGAACAATTCACGACTCCGGATTATGTCAAGTATATCAAGGAGGACACAGGTCTCTACCGGGTCGTCGAGCTCCAGAACGGTCAACCGGTGACATCGAATGACCTTGCCTCATATCTGGTTCAGGATGCAGGAGGCTATTCCGCAGCCAAGATCCGCATATACCAGGATATGATAGATGTCGATGGCCTGATCAACCCGAACATCATGAGACTCATGGGAATCAAGTACCTCATAACGGACAAACCGCAGCCCGAGTTTGGTCAGGTGGTCTTTACAGGGAGCAAGGCCGTCGAGGAGAACAAAAGTATTCTCCCACGCGCCTTCTTCGTCGACAATTACAAGGTAGCATCGGGGTTGGACATCCTTGAGATGTTGAAGGAGGGCTCATTCGATCCCGCGAAAACCGTTTACTTCCAGGAAGACCCGGGGCTGAAAGTCGATCCCCCGGACACCGGCGTGTCGGTCAGCTTCGAACAGTACAAATTGCAGTCCATGAGGTTGCGCGTGAAAGCCAGCGGAAACAATTTGCTCCTCATGAGCGAAGTGTACTATCCTGCCGGATGGAACGCCTACATCGATGGGAAGCCTGCGCAGATTTACAGGGCGGACTATTTCCTGCGCGCTGTCATGGTTCCGAAAGGTGTTCATGAGCTTGAGCTGAAATTTGAGCCGGCGATGTACGTCCTGGGTAAGGACTTGTCGCTCGCCTCGAACAGTCTCGTCGTTATACTGCTGATAGCGATGCTGCTTGCAGCGATTATGAAAAGGAGGAGGAATGTCGGCGCACATGAAGAATCTAAAACGGCGTGAACCGTGAAAGCCGGGGGGAGCCCTGTCGTTTTTCGGACGCTGTCGCCCTTCACATTGACTAAGGCACCCGCGTTTCTTAATTTTTGAGCAGATGGAAACACAAACCAACGATCTTAGAATCAATCCCGGACTGGTGAAAGACCTTCTCGTGCGTTTCATTCGCGAAGAGACCCGAAAGGCGGGTCTCGGAAAGCTCGTCGTGGGCCTTTCCGGCGGTGTGGATTCGGCGTTGTCGGCTGCGCTGGCGGTGGAAGCCCTCGGGAAAGAAAACGTTTTGTGTCTCCTGCTCCCTTACAAAGCGTCTTCAAAAGGCAGCCTTGACGACGCGATGCTGTTCGCTCAGAAGTTCGAAGTAAAGACTGAAGTGGTCGACATCAGTGCGCCGGCAGACGCCATAATTGACCGCGAACCTTCGATGGGAAAAGTACGGCTGGGCAATATCCTTTCACGAACGCGAATGATAATTCTGTACGACACTTCGGCACGCGAAAAGGCCCTGGTGCTGGGGACGAGTAATAAAACTGAAATGCTCCTGGGCTACGGGACGATTTTCGGTGATATGGCACATGCGATAAATCCGATCGGAGATCTGTACAAGACTCAGGTTTGGCAGCTGGCGGAATTCCTTGGAGTGCCGGAAAGGATCGTGAAAAAGAAGCCGAGCGCCGATCTCTGGGCCGGACAGACGGACGAGGATGAACTCGGTTATACATACGAGGAGATAGACAGAGTACTGTACCTGCTGGTCGACCAGAAGATGAACCTCGACGAGGTTATCTCTTTCGGGCATCGGGCCAAGCTGGTCAAAGACATGCACAGGATGATTGTCAGAAGCCAATTCAAGAGAACCCCTCCGATAATTGCTAAGGTCGGACATAGGACGATCAACGTCGATTTCAGGTACCTGAGAGATTGGGGAACGTAGTGCAAGGGGGATCCCTTCAGGGGACCGAGAAACCGGGGGGAAGACTTTTTGTCGTCGCGACACCTATCGGCAACTTATCAGATATCACCTTTCGAGCCGTCGACACGCTCAAGTCGGTTGATTTCATAGTTGCGGAGGACACCAGGACGAGTTCCGTTCTTCTCAAACATTTCGGTATTTCGAAACCAATGTTGAGCTTCCACAGCCACAGCGGAGCCGGCAGGACCAGTGAGATTGTCGGGAAGATATCCGATGGTGCGACGGCTGCGTTGATAACCGATGCAGGCACTCCGGGAATTTCCGATCCGGGTTACACTCTGGTAAGGGATGCACTGGCGACCGGGGTGGAAGTAATTCCGATTCCCGGCGCGACAGCCTTGGTAGCCGCATTGTCCTCCAGCGGGCTCAGAACGGATCGTTTCGTATTTGAGGGATTTCTGCCGTTGAAGAAGGGAAGACAGAAGAAACTCCAGGAACTTTCCTCTGAGCGAAGGACCATTGTTCTGTACGAGTCGCCTCACAGGATTGAGAAGACTCTTCTCGAATTGTCCAAATATTTCGGCGAGCGGAACTGTGTTGTCGGGAGAGAGATAACCAAATTGCACGAGACCTTCTACAGGGGGACGTTCTCGGAAATATTGGACATGATCGGTCACGGCGAGAAACGCGGCGAGTTCGTAATAATTGTCGAAGGTTCTGAGAAATGAGAAGCCTCATCCCGCCTTGGGTGGAGAACGGCTTCAAGAGCGGACTTGAGCCGCTGGCACGCTGGCTGGGGAGAAGAAACGCGAACCCGAACTGGCTGACCACCCTTGGTTTTCTACTCAGCATTCTTTCTGCGTGGGAAATAGCGGCGGGGAGGCTCGCTATCGGAGGGGTCCTGGTCCTGGTCAGCGGGCTCTTTGATACAATAGACGGAGCCGTCGCCCGTAAGACGGGGCGCGTTACCAGGTTTGGAGCGGTGTACGATTCTACCATGGACAGGTACTCCGAGGTCACCGTGTTTTTCGGACTTGGTTTTTATCTCATAGGTAATCATTTTTATCTAACGTCAGTGGCGGCGGTGTTTGCCGTAGGCGGTTCGATCATGGTTAGTTACATACGGGCCCGTGCAGAGGCTCTCGGGTTCAAGGCGAATGTCGGGCTCGCCAGACGCCAGGAACGAGTCGTCATCCTTGGGCTCGGATTGTTGCTGAATATGTTCGACCCGTTCCTTGACAGGGTGTTCGGCGATGCGATAAACCGGTTATTCGGGAATGGACCGGTTCACCCGCCGCTGGCCCTAGCCGCGTCCGTTTTCCTTCTGGCGGTGCTTACTAATCTAACTGCAATCGAGAGGCTGTATTATGTCCACAAACAATTCAATGAAGAAAATCGATAGCCCGGAGGGAACGCTGACCGTCTTCACTCCTGGAATCGGGGCGGTTTCCACTACTTTTATGGCAGGGACGGAACTTATCAGAAAGGGCATGCGCCAACCCGTCGGTTCGTTGACGCAGATGTCGGCCATTCGACTGGGCAAAAGAACAGAAAAGCGAAGTCCCCTCATTAAGGATTTCGTCCCATTGGCAGAGCTCGACAACCTGAAGTATGCCGGCTGGGATATCTTCGGTGGTACGGCTTACGACGCCGCGAAGAAGGCGGGTGTCCTCCACGAGAAAGATCTTGAGCTGGCTAAACCGTTCCTGAAAAGCATCGACGTCATGCCGGCGGTCTTTGAACAGCAGTATGTAAAAAGACTGCGTCCGAAGGTGATCAAGAAGGGCAAGACCAAGATGGACCTTGCCGATCAGCTCCGTGATGACATAAGATCGACAATGAAACGACACGGCTCGAAACGGGGCGTCATGGTGTGGTGTGGCAGCACGGAAGTGTACATCGAAGAGAGCGAAGTGCATCGGAATCTCAAGAACTTTGAGAAGGGTCTTGTGAAGAATGACCAGAGGATAGCACCGAGCATGATCTATGCCTACGCCGCGCTGAAGGAAGGGCTGCCGTTCGCAAACGGCGCGCCGAACTTGACGGTCGACATCCCCGCAATGAATGAGCTCTCGGGAAAAGCGAGACTTCCAATTGCAGGCAAAGACTTCAAAACGGGACAGACACTTCTAAAGACTGTCCTCGCTCCGATGCTGAAGGCGAGGATGCTGGGATTGAACGGATGGTTTTCGGCGAATATACTCGGGAATCAGGATGGAGAAGTCCTGGATGAGCCCGGTTCCTTTAAAACGAAAGAGGTCAGCAAGCTCTCCGTCCTCGAACATATTTTACAGCCGGATATTTATCCAAACTTATATTCCGATTACTACCACAAAGTCCGCATAAATTACTACCCTCCCCGTGGAGATGACAAGGAGAGCTGGGACAACATAGATATATTCGGGTGGCTCGGATATCCGATGCAGATCAAGGTGAATTTCCTCTGCCGGGATTCTATCCTCGCCGCACCCGTTCTGCTTGACCTTGTCCTTTTTCTCGACCTGGCTCATCGGTCGGGATTGTCCGGCATACAGGAATGGCTTTCTTTCTACTTCAAAAGCCCGATGTGCGCGCCGGAGCTTTATCCGGAACACGACCTGTTCATTCAATTGACAAAACTAAAGAACTTTCTTCGTTATCTCATGGGCGAAGAATTAATAACGCACCTTGGAGTCGAGTACTATGCGGATGACACCGGGGCCAGCTCAAAGCTGCAGCGTTCTTCGAAAAAATAGGAGCGGATGAAGGAAGAGGAACGCCACAGGAGAGCTGCGGAAGACGCTGTGCTCGTCAAGCGGGCTATGGCCGGCGACGAGAAGGCGTTCAAAGCTCTGATGAGAAGATACAGGAACCCGATAGCCCAGATAGTCTACAAGCTTGTCAGGGATAGAAACCAGATTGAAGACCTCACCCAGGAAGTTTTCATAAAGGCGTTTCAACATCTGGACGATTTCGACTACGAACATCAGTTCGCCTCGTGGCTGTTCAAAATTGCGAACAATCACTGCATAGATTATATAAGGAAAAAGAAACTCAGAATTTATTCCATCGATGAACAAATACATACCGAAGAAGGTGAAATCGGGCACGAAATTCCGGATTCCACTTACGAACCCGACCTGAACATGCTCAGGGAGCAGAAAACCCGCCTAATACGATCTGCTATCGACTCGCTCCCCGGGAAATATCGTGAAGTGATCATTCTAAGGCATCAGGATGAGCTAAGTTACGAGGAAATCGCGAAAAAGACCGGTCTGCCCGTCAACACCATCAAGGTCCAGTTGTTTCGCGCCCGGGAAATGATGTACAAGTACCTGAAAGACAAAATAAGACATTACTGAAACCTATGTCGAAAATGCGCGTAATTGATGATAGCATGAAAACCATACTGTTCATTTTGATTCTTTATTCGGCGGCATTCGCGCAGCGATCCCTCAAGACGGGGGAGGATTTGAACGGGGCGAAGTCGATCAGGGCGGTGATAAAACTCGGTGCGGTGGACCTCCAGGTGAGAGGAACCAGGGACCATGACAAAGCATTCCAGTTGTATTATCGTTATACCAACGGCGAGAGAGTCCCCAAGTTGATGTACGAGATAGAGGGGGACAACGGAGTCTTCAAACTCTCGAACGATAAAGAACACACGAGTTTCCCATTCCTTGGTTTCGGGGATGATAAGGATTCGGTCGATCTTGAACTTGCCCGTTCGGTCCCCCTGTCGTTGGACATGTCGTTTGGGGTTTGCGACGCGAGAGTCGACCTCGGCGGAATGGAAATTTCAGATGCCAACTTTTCGACGGGCGTTTGCAGCTTCGATCTGAATTTCTCGTCTCCCAATAAGATTGAGTGCGACAACATCACTTTGAAAACCGGGATATCCAGCGTGACGGTTGAGAATCTCTCGAATGCCAACGCGAAATCAATTGACTTCAATGGGGGACTCGGTTCGATTAAGATCGACTTCGGAGGAAAGCTCGTCAGGGATTGCGACTTGAGAGTGAAAACCGGTTTGGGGTCGGTTGAAATATCGATTCCTTCGGACATAAACACAACCGTTACGACGCCCGAGAGTTTTCTGACCTCTGTGGATGTAGCCGGGTTTTATTCGCAGGGAGGAGGCGTCTATCGCTCGAACGAGAAGAGCGGGCCGAAACTCAGGATATTTGTCGAATCCGCCATGGGCGGAATTAAGATAAAGAGCTACTAGAAAAGTCTGAATTTCGCCAGCCCCTGGTGGGGCAGGGAATCAATAAGCGTATCTTGATCATAAACTGAAACAGAGAAAGCTGCTTCCCCGGATTTTATCTCCCCGTATGAAATCTGGAGCTGCAAATTCGTTCCCGCTTTGTAGCGAACCGACAGGCTGAGATCATCTTGCAGCGAATCCGTTCTGCACGTGAAAGAAGTTCCTATTTCCAGCGTCATCCCTACCGGAGAGAGGAATTCGATGACGAACTTTGCCGTGGGACGCTGCTCGGTAGTCTCGATCATCAGGTAGATACTGGTCCTGTCGTTTCCGAAACTTACACGCTTGATTTGAAGTCCGGCCTTTTGCATTGCTCCTGTGAGCTGCTCCTGACCGATGAATCCGGCGTTCTTCCATCCGGCAGCCACTCTTTCAACGCCCACCTTCGGTGAGATGGATCTCGCTGGCTGCCGGTAGTTAAGTTGTTCGACCCTTCTTTTAATCGGTTCGTCGAGCTGCGGCGGGGCATCGATTCGCAGAATAGAATACACTTGCTTGAGGTGGTATCTGAAGAGCTCGTCGAATTCTGCGGCCTGGCTTGATTTATGCTCGTCGCCGTACCACCAGCACCAGTCGGACCCTTCGCTGATTGTGATCTCTCTGAACGCCTGCGCCCGGCGTTTCGCTGGCAGCTTCGCTGAAATTCTCTCGAAGCTCTCCCGTGCCTCGTGAAGAAGGTCCCAAGCCTTATTGTCCTCTTCGTGCCCTATCCATATGTCGAAGTTCCCGTTGATCCATGAACCCGGTTCGATATGTTTGATTGAGCGGTCTTTGTTCACCGTCACGTCGGATGGCAATACGGTCTCGATACGAGGCTCATTTGAGATCAGGTAATAGAGTGTCCGGAGGAAGTCTTTTCCGTCGCTCTGGTAGAATTCCCAGGCATTTTCCCCGTCCAGAATCACCGGCACGACAGCTGCACTCAGCCCCTTCTCGCCATAATTGTCGACCAAAGATTTCCTTATCCTGAGCAGGTTCGTTAGAAAATCGTGCGCTGCGTCGTCGGGGCTCCAGTTCGAATATACGAAACCGATCTTGTCGGATAGGTTATGATCTCTGAAAAATATCTTCACCGGATATCTTCCGGAAACGAAGCTGTACGGAAAATATCTTTCGAGAAAATCTTCAGAAACGGCCTTTCCAGACTTCGTCAACGTTTTGCGCAGTATCGCTTCGTCGGTTGCAACCCAGTTGACCCGGTTCTTCGCCATAAGCCTGAGGACTTCGTTGCTGACCGAGCCCTCGCTCGGCCACATCCCTGACGGTGGTTGACCGAAAACACTCCTGCCGTAATCCAGCGCGGATTTAATCTGACCGTCTGCATCCCCGGAGTACTCGTACCGGTGATTAGGCAGGACCGTCCGTGGATTGGCATCAGCAGCGATATTGCTGTCGCACAGCAGAGGCAGGATCGGGTGATAGAAAGGGGAGACGGAGACTTCAATCTGTTTCCTCTTCACTGCCTCCATGTGATGCGGAATTATTCGCGAGATGATTTCCGTCTGCGCCGAAAGGAGCTTTAGTTTTTCTTCCTCGGAGAAATCTCTCTGTTTGTCGAGGTAGAATTTGAACGGCGGGTCGAACCGTGAATACTCTCCCACCCAGGATAGATTCCACCATACCTGAAGATCGCGAAAATCCTGCACGCTGAATCTATCGGCTACGGAATACAACTCTGTTTCGTTCTTGACTACTCCGCGTTTTGCCAGGAGCTCCGCATACCTCGTATATCGTTTGATCATACGCTCCGGGTTGGCCATGAAGAAAGTCTTCAAGGCGCTCAATTTGTCCGGTTCGGAGAATGATTCCGGATTCTTCCGGGAGAGGAGGTAAGCCGTGTCGGTCGCAGCGCCGTTCAGGTAATCCAAGATCTGTTCGAGGAGCGACGGGGCGAAGTTGAAGGTTTGCTTAATCTTCGGAAAATCGTCCAACATTCGTACCATGTCCCAATAATCCTTGATGCCGTGCATGCGCACCCACGGCATAAGGAACGTGCCGTCGGTCTTGTAATACGGCTGGTGGTGGTGCCAGATGAACAGCACTCTGAGCGGTTGACTCACCATCATCGTACGAAATCCATCCCGGATAAAGGTGAGTTACTGTCCCAGACCGGAGTGTACAACCTGTAATCTCCCAATCCGGTCTCATCCACAAACAGGAATTTGCGCGACTTTCGGTAATATTGCCAGATCTCGTACGGCTTGCTGTCGATATTAAAGGGATATCTCTCGACTTCGTCAGGAGGTCCGAACAAGATGTAAATCATGCCGCGGTCGCTTTTCCACCCGGGGAAGAAGTGGGCAAAGTTCTCATTGGAATACGCGACCCTGCTGTAATATTCTTCCATAAGGACTCTGGAGTCGGTCGAGAATTTTGAGCGGTAGTGCCGCCAGAAACCGAGAAACTTTTTCTCCTTGGCCGTAGGATCGGTTTCGGATTTGATGCTGTCGATTGTCGAGGAGCCCGTGATGAATATCATCTGTTCAGCCGCTTCGTCGAGGTCCGTCACGGTAGGCGGCAGGTCGGGGAAATATATGGAAAACGCCCTGGATGATGCGGCCATGACGGGATTTCCTTCGTTGTCCGGGCCGCGGAGCAGCACCCGAATTTTATAATGTCCCATAGCAAGCGAAGTTTTCGGCAACTCCTGGAAGACCCGTGTCACCGGCAGAACAGATTTAACCCGCCTTGAATTCGAGTACACCGCTTTGTCTTGCGACCCAAGTACTTCGGTCGTGATATATAGGGAATCCGAGCTGCCGGCGGGATAGACCTCGAAAAAGACCTGAAAAGAATCGGACTGAGAGTAGACATTTCGTCGAATATTTGGGACTATAGTGCGCTTCTCTCCGGTCCTCGAAGCGGTGAGCAGGATCATGATATCCGAAATCGACGCACTTGGTGATGAGAAATCACGCGCTGCGACCTCGCAACTCTCGGAGAATGAATCTCCGCTCTCGGGTTGGTGGACGGTGAGGAAGAGTGTATAGGAACCCGGATCCACGATAAAATGTCGCTGACACGAAGACAGGATGAAATCGCTGGTCGTCTCGTCGAAGCCCCTGGTGATTTCCGTCTCCTCCCACGATTCTTCGTGTGCGACGGCGCGGTTCTTGTCAATAAGACGGGCTCTAATTTCATAAGACGAAACAAAATTGCTTCCGTCTCTCATGAAATGGAGTCGACTATAAGGAATTTGGAAATATAAATCGATTCTGCTCTGAGAAGTGGAAGACCTGAAGTTGAGAACATCGAAGTAAAATTGTGGAGCGGTTACCGAATAGGGGCGCTGGAACTCCACCTGTGCCGACACAGAGAAGGCGAAGAGAAGCAGGGACGATATCGTCCTTATCACAATTTGCCTCCTTAAACGACTGTGCCGTACATGTCGTGCTCGTATGAGTCATCGATCACAACTTCTACGAATGACCCGATCTCGATGGGATTTACTGAAGTTATTATCACTTCGGAATCGATCTCCGGAGCGTCATGACATGTCCTGCCGACATAGTCTTCACCGTCTTTCCTGTCCACGATGACCCGCTGAATCGTACCGATCTTCTTTTGGTTCAACTCAATGATTATTTGTCGCTGCGCTTCCATGATTGCGGCGTGGCGACGTTCTTTCTCATCCTGCGGTACCGGGTCCCCTAGGATTGCCGCGGTCGTGCCTTCCTCAACGGAGTACGTGAATGCACCCAGTCTGTCAAACTTGAACTCACTCACAAACTCGAGGAGCTCTTGAAACTCCTTTTCACCCTCGCCCGGGTATCCGACGATCAAAGTGGTTCGTATTGCGATGCCGGGGACCTTTTCGCGTATCGATTGGAGAAGTTCCTCCAAACGCCGTCTCGTTATGCCGCGGCGCATGGATCTCAGAAGCTTATCGGAAACGTGCTGTATCGGGATGTCGATGTAGTTTGCCACTTTGTCGCTGTCGCGCATGATGTCCAGGAGTTCTTCCGGGAACTTAGCGGGATACGCGTACATGAGGCGAATCCACTCGATCCCATCGACCTTGTTCAACTTCTCCATCAAAGAGGGAAGTGTTCTTCTTCCGTAGATGTCAAGGCCGTAATAAGTCGTGTCCTGGCCGACGACGATCAGTTCCTTGACGCCTTTCGCGGCGAGCA